>NZ_JBSGCB010000014.1:0-197960 GCF_053601595.1 Nocardia sp. NPDC004711
ATCCTCGCGATCAACGAATCCAGTTCGGCCACAGCATGATCCAACACCACCCGACAGGTCTACCAGCAACGAATCACGCGAGTGCAGTTGCAGTACTAGGCGGTGTCGAGGTGGCCTGCAATGACGCGAATTCCATAGTCGGCGTGGCACTCTGGGCCCCGCCCGGCCACTGGCACGTCGCCGACACCGCGATGCCACCCCAACTGCCGGGCCTCGCCTACGCCTTCCGACACCGCCTGCTCATGGCCGGCAGGCTCGCCGACCGCATGGCGGCTGCCCATCCTCGCGAACCGCACTGGTATCTCGCCGTCATCGGCTCGCTGCCCGGCGTCCGAGGTCAGGGGTACGGCCAGGCGCTGATGGGGTCCCGCCTCGAGCGGTGCGACGCCGAGGGCATCCCCGCCTACCTCGAATCCAGCAAACCTCAGAATGTCCCGTACTACGAACGCTTCGGCTTCGACGTCACCGGCACCCTCGATGCGACCCGCGGCGGTCCACCGCTGTGGCCGATGTGGCGCACTCCGCGCTGACGCGCAAATGCGGTGTTGCCGACCGGGATTCGGCCGGCAACACCGCATTTGCGTGACAGGGTTACGGTTTGCGGGCCATACCTCCGACCACCAGCTGTTCCCAGACTGTCAGCTCAGGGTTGGCGGCGTCGGGCTCCGATGGATCGGGACGCCACTGGGCGCATGGGCGCAGGCCGTCCTCCTCCAGTGTCAGTGCACCGAAGAGGAACTCGATCTCCGGTTCGGTGCGGAAACGACCGCGACCGAACGCTTCCACGATCTTGTTCGCGGTCGCCACGGCCTCGCGGGTGGCGCCGGAACGGAAGTGTGAGATATAGACCCGGCTACCGGAAGGGAAGCGATCCGACCAGTACCGAACCACGCCGGCCGGATCCTCTTCGTCATTGACGAAGCTGAGGGTGATCCCGAACAGGATGCCCACCGGCTCGTCGAAGTTGATCAGACGCTGTACTTCGGCATGCTTCTGAATGCTGTCCGGATCACGAATATCCGCTTCCAGCACCACGATTCCGTCATCCACGGCGAGCAGGGCCCGGCCGTGAGAAGCCACGAACGGGTCGTCGTCCACATACACGACGCGGGCGTCCGGATACACCTGCCGCACCACCTCGTGCACATTGACGCGGGCAGGCAGGCCGCAACCCATATCGATGATCTGGCGAATTCCGGCCGCCGCCATGGCCTTCACGGCCCGCAGCACAGCCTCCCGATTCGTGATGGCCAACCGCTCGGATCCGGGTAGGTCCTCGATGAAGTAGTCACCGACATCCTTGTCGACACCGTAGTTGTCGCGCCCGCCGAGTACGTAGCTGTATACGCGTGCCACGCTCGGCCGGGACTGCCGCGCTCGCATGGCGTTGATGTTCAAGTGTCACACCCCTCTTTCCTCATCGACGATACCGCTATCCACCAGGAAATCCTGCGCCATCCACGCAACACCGCCAGCCGCTCCGAACGACGGATCGTGCCTATTGCGTAGCGCCCGCGGCGGCCGCGGTCGTGGGCACCGCGGCGGTGGTTGTCGGTGTGGGAGTGGTTGTTTGGGGCGCGGTCGTCGTGGTCGTGACCGGTGCGGCGGTTCCCGGATCCGTGGTGGTGGCGGTGGTGGTCGGGGCGACCGTGGTGGTCGGCGTCGGGATTATGGACGCCGAAACCGGATCGGGGCAATGGCCGAGTATCTCACCGAGACGGTTGATCTCGGCATTGCTACGCGGGTCACCGACATAGTTGATCTTGTCGGTGCACTTGACGTAACCGTCAGGCGCGGGGGCTCCGCCGGGGGGCGAGTCGGACACGGGCGGGGTATCGGGCGACTCGCCCGGGGGCTGCTGCTGCGGCGCCACGCCGCCCGGCGAGCCCGCCACGGGACTACCCCCGACCGGCTGGCCCGCACCCGGACTCGCCACGGGCGCACCAGAAGTAGTCGAGACCGCCACCGTGCTCGTCACACTGGCCGACGGCTTGACCGTCGTCGCGGTCGCGGTCGATTTTCCCGAGTCACTCGAGCAACCCGCCACCAGCGCGACCACCGGTGTCATCATCAGCACCGCGATACGCGTGGCCGTTTGCGGGCGCGACCGACCACGCCATTCCGCCAGAGCGGACATCGATTCCTCCTGAGGGTGCAGCCCCAACCCCGACTCATCCGCTGCACGAGCATCTTTCGCCGATCCAGAACCGAACCGGCAACCTTGAATCCAGGGGCATTAACACCCCCCGCTCGACCCTAAGGGCTCCGGCAACCGGACGCCATCGTGCTCGGTGCCCCTATTTCCGTGGGCCACTTATCGATCAGGTACCTGCGATTTATCGATTGAGTGCCGACTCTACTCTCATGGCTTCGCCGCCGAGGCCGGATCACGTTGCGCGAGCAGGGCATCCAGCTGCTTTTCGGCGCGTTCGGCACGCGCCAGGGTCTGGGTACGGGCATCGTCCAGGGCGGCGAGCCGTTCGGCGGCCTCCTGCCGTGTCTTGTCGACGGCGGCCGCCGATTCCGTCCGCACCGCGGCCAGGTCGGCGGCGGCCTGCCGGCGCACCTCGGTGAGTTCCGTCCGCGACCGATCGAGCTCGGCGCGGGCCCCCTTCAGTTCGTCCCGGGTGTCGGCGACCACCTGATTGCGTTCGGCCACAGCGGCTTCGGCCCGTTCAATGGTGCGCTCGGCATCGGCGGCACGCTGCACGGCGAGATCGCGTTCCGCGCCCGCCGCGGTGATCCGCTGGGTGGCGTCCCGGCGCACCTGCTCGATCTCGGCCGCCGCCTTCGAGCGGGCCAGCTCGATGTCCTCGCCGGCCTGCTGGCGCGCCCGCTCGGTGTCCTCGGCGGATTCTCGCCGGATGGTGCGGATCTCGGCCTCGGCCTCCGCCCGCGCGGCGAACACATCGTCGGCCGCCTGCTTCGTGACCCGCTCGACTTCCTTCAGCGCGTCGTCCCGCGCGGCGAGTGCCTCCGCGATCCGGCTCTCGGCCTCCTCCGCGGCCAGCGCCGCGTCCTCGGCCGCCGATTCGGCTGCCGCCCGCGCCTCTTCGGCCTCCCGCCGCGCCTGCTCGGCCGCGACGGTGGCCATCTCCGCCTCCGCGATCCGCCGTGCCGCATCCGCCTGCACGGCCTGGACCTGCGCTTCCGCGACGGCCGGATCGGCCAGCGTGGACAACTCCGCCACGGCGGTATTGAGCGTCGTCCCAAGCTGTTCGGCGATCGCACGGAACTGTCCGAGCAGCTCATCGGCCCGCAGCCGAGCCACGGTCACCGGCCCCCGTTGCGTCACAGTGACATTCGCCGGGGGCGTCTCCCCCTCGGCCTGTTGCTGCCGTTGCCGCTCTCGCCAGGCCCGCCAGCGGGTGTGCTCCGGGTGATCACAGTATTCCGACGGACGCCCCGGCCCTCCGCCACGCGTAATTGGTTTGGTGCAGCCGGGGTAGTTGCAGATGCTCGACACAACGGGAATCGTAGCGTTGGTTTCGTCAAATCCAACGGAACAACACGTAACGAAACCTGAAGTACCCCAAACCAAACCGAGCCGTTCTGACCCCCGATAAGTGAACCTTATCGGAGGTCAGAATCGCCACTCCCCCTGAAAACGCTTGATTCCGTTTCGTTTACGTTTGGTTGGCCCACACGCTACGGAAATGCAACGAAACCTCTGAAAAACTGGGCACGCATGTACGCTCGTACCACTTCTGTCGGGTCTCACCTAAAGTGGCGGATTCTCAACCCATCTGGCGAAAGCGTGGCGAGTTTGGCGTGGCAGCGTCACATCGTCGAGGTCGAAACCGGCCCGCCGGCGGACGCGGCGGAAGGTTCGAGACCTCGCCCGGAAGACGATCCCGCACAGCCGATCCACGCGCGTGAGAAGGCCAAGGCCACGGAGTTGACGGCTCAGTGCCGGCGAACGAGCGCGCGGCCGAACACGGATCCGATTGGATGGTTGCTGGTGGGTACCGCCCAGGCTGGGTGGCGGTTTGTGCTGGTAACGTCCGAATTGTGACGATCCCTGATCTTGTCGCTCGGGCGGTGGCAATCCGGGGCGACGTCGGGCGCGCCGACGTCGGAAGCCGAACTGGTTGCGGCCGAAGCTGGCTCGGGGTTCGCTTCGATACCCAGTATCGCGACCTGATGTTGATCTGCAGCGGCATCGAGGGTCTGGGGTCGTGGCGGACCGCAGGTCAGACGCTCGCGACCCGCCGACCCCGTCAGCGCTCGGGCATGATCCCGGACCGGAAGATGCGCGTCGGGATGCCGGCTCGTTGCGCCAAATCGGCGGTATGACTGGCACCGGCTGAACCGTCGTGAATGAAGGCCAGGCATACATCGGCGCCCAACTTCACCATCTCTGCATTCCGCTGGAAGCCCGCGCGGCGACCGAACTGCTTCCAATCCGCCGGAATCCGTTCAACCTGCCCACCCCAATGAGTCCAGCACGCCTCGCACAGCGCATCAGCACCGGTCGGACAAGCCCCCGACACCAGAACGGCATCCAGATCCCACACCTCTGCCAACGCATCCCGAATGATGCGCCGGTCCCTCCACGACCGCGAGCCGGTCACCAGAACCCGTTTTCCCACGCTGCACAGATCTCCCTCGAATTGGCCGGTTGCACTTCGCCGCACACTCTGTCAGCAGGTCCCGACATCCCGCACCGACAACGCCCCGCACCCGAATCCCGGTCCCAGTTCACGGCCGCCGAATCGCGACGACTGCGTTCAACGCCGACGCCGCGGAAACCGCCACTCAGTCTGAGCAACACCCACCGGCAGCCGCCCCATCGCGGCTGGCCGACCGCAGGTCAGAGGCTCGCTCTCCGCCAGGTCGGCTGAGAACTCACAACTCTCACGAGATGTGGTTGCCAGGTCTCACCCAAAGTGGCGGATTCTCAACCAAATTCCGGACAGGGGTCCGACATCGACGCAACGACCGCGGACGTGGCCTTCCGCGCCTGACACTGCTGGGGCGGACCCCGTCTTGGGCCCGCCCCGGCAGTGTCAGGCGCGATTGTCAAGCGCCACAGATCCCCTCGACGGCGATCTTCTGGAATGCAGTTGGGTAGGTAACGATCCCGTCGGGATACTTCGCTGCCCCCTGCTGGAACTCTGGGTTGGACAAAGCCGCCAACAGTGCTGCGGAGGATTCCCACACTGCAACATTGGCAAACAGCTGGCTGCCGCCGATTCCGCGGTTCATTTGAGTGGAGACGAAGCCCGGCTCCCACTTCATGAAGGAAGCGTCCGCGGCCCAGATCTTCAAGAAGTCATCAGCCAACTCGGCCGGGACGGCAAAAATGTTGATTACGGTGATCGGACCGGTGGTTTCCTGCAGCTGCACGGGGAGTGGGACCGCGGGATCCAGTGCCTTGAATTGAATTATTGTTTCATCCTTTCGTTTCTACCTTGATTCGTAAATCTTGAGATGCCGATCCGTCATACCTGGACGGGTTCTTCCTGACGGGCCGTCACCGGCCGATACAGGCAGGCGAAGAACAGCGCGAACCCAACGGTCAGGAGGATGTGTCCACCTCCGGCCAGATGGGCTGGCAAGTCACTCTCGGAGTGGCCCAGCACGGTCCGAATGCCGATCATCGTCATGCAGGCCACCGACCAGAGGACACCTGCGTTGTACGTCCAGAAGAACCATCCGTATAGCCGCTGTGAAGAAAGTGCGAACTGCTTTTCCAGGGCCAAGACAATGAGAAAAAACAGCGTGCCGAGCGACAGGAGGTGCGTATGCGTGATCGCAAGCTCGGTCTTCCCGGTGAAATTGTGGGACTTGGTGAAATCGCGATAGAACAACCCGGACACCAGTCCGAGCACGGTATAGAGGGTCGCCGCGTAGTAGAGCTGTTTCATCGAGATCCTTGTCGGAGTGTTCGGCGCTGGCCACCTTTGGGCACCCTGCCCGATCCTGTCGGCCGGTCGGCCATCATGACGACCACCACACTAGAACAGATGATCGTTAAATGGAACAGTGGTCTAGTAGGTAGTCCGATGCTCTCCTACACTCGATGTAGTACGAGCAAGTCGACGACGAGGGGCTCGATACGCTGACTGGCGAGGTGAGGTTGTTGACAGGAGGAGTAGATGTCGGCGGAGCAATCCAGCGTGATCCGCTTGCGTGATCGACGTGAGCAACTGACGCTGCGGATCATCCTGACCACCGCACGCCGGCTCTTCGCCGAGAGCGGATACACGGGTACGTCGATTCGGAGCATCGCCCGCGAGGCCGGGGTAGCACCGCAGACGATCTACTCGCACTTCGGCTCCAAGGCCGGAGTGTTGCGGGGACTCATCGACCTGCTCGAGGAAGAAGCGGGGTTGATCGACCTGCGGGCCCAGTCCGAGCACCTCGACGATCCCATGGAGTTGATCCGGACACTGGCAAGAGGGAGCCGGCAAGTCCGCGAGCGGTGCGGTGACATCCTCACCCTGCTTCACTCCGGAGCCAGCATCGATGCCGACATCGCTAACGCCAGGACCGAAGCTATGCGACGCAACCGCATCGAAATCGACGCAGTCATCGGGCAGATTCGCGATGCCGGTAGAAATCTCGACGTCAACGCCACAGACGTCGCAGTTTCACTGATGACGGACGACGTCTATCACAGCCTGGTCACCGATGCCGGCTGGACGCCTGCGGCGTACGAGCGATGGCTCACAAACACGCTCGCGCTCCTGCTGTCGCGCTCGGAGCCGGAAGTCGGCTGAGCATTTCGACGACCGCGTTGAGCGGAAACCGCCACTCAGGGCTGCGGCATACATTTGCGCAGTACCACCCATAACCGACCAGGAAGGACGGGATCCGACGTGTCCGACGCAGAACGGATCAACTGGGATCATCTCAAGACTCGGCAGCCGACCGACGCTGAAAGAGATTCGCTGCGAGCAGACCTGGTCGAACGGGCGCTTGCGGTCAGGCGGAACGGGTGGGACGACTACCGGTCCGTGTGGACGAGCGGCGAGGTTGCCGGGGTCGCCTACCTGCTAGAGGAAGGCGACCTGCTGGAGGAACTCGACGAGCACGAGGGGTCGGTGCTGACCCGATTCGCCGGCGATCTCTACGGCTTCAAGGGCGCACGGAAAGACATCGAAGCCGGCTTGGTCGGCACCCAGGCGTGGTTCGCCACCGCCCGCGCCGAACTGGATGCCCGCAGTTCCGGCGCGAACGGATAAGCACTATCGGCTATTTCGCCTGTGGCGCAGGCTGGGCCGGATCCTTGCAGTACGGGAGTTCGGGTGGGCAGGGGGTGAGGATGGTGGAGAAGTACTGGATGGCCGAGAAGAGGGTGACGGGTCCGCCGGCGAGGACGATGCCGGCCATGGAACCGACCGCGCCGAGGGTTGCCATGCCGAGTACGCATCCGGCGACGGTGGCGCCGACGAAGGGCACCAGCAAGGCGATGACCGGGCTGGAGATGACGGCGCCCGCGGCACCGCCGACCAGACAGCCGACACCGGCGCCGAGCACGGCACCGAGCACGGCGCTGACGGCCGCACCGATCGCGACGCGTTGCGCGAATGCACCCAGGGCTTGTGCGTCACGTGGCGTAAAGGATTCGGCCACTTGGGTTGCCGCTTGGTCGACGGTCACGACGTCGCGGGCGTCGACCCGAGTGATCTGCTGCGGGTTGGCCTTCGACGGTGTGAGGGTCGCGGTCGAGCCGTCGAGTCGGGCGGTGACAGGGTAGGCGGTGTCGTCGATGCGGTAGGTCAATGGGAGCGCGGCGACGGGTCGGTCGTGCCGGTCGAAGAGCACCAGTTGCTCGTCGAGACGGCGCAGTGTGCCGTCGCTGACGGTAATAACAGCGGAGTCGCCCTGCCGGGTGACTTCGTATGCCACCGAGCCGGATTCGTCGCCTGCGGTCGGTTCCGCGTAGGCCGTTGCGGCGGGAATGACCACTGCAGTCGCTGCGAACGCGGCGACTACCGCGGATTTCCTCATTTTCATGGGTACCTCATCATCATTGATGGAATCGGGCGCGGCACTGCGGTCCTCACCCGTGGTTAGCGGGGGTAATAGGCCCCGCATCCGGCGGTCAGGCGCCGGAGGCTGTGTCGTTCGCGAGAACCGTTGCCCCTGGGGCGGTATGGGCCGCGACGAGCTCGCTTTGAGGATCTTGCCGCTCGCGGTCATCGGTAGGGTTTCGGTGAACTCGACGATGCGTCAGGACGCGACGGCCAGCGGTGCGGCGGTGGCGGCCCGTACCTGCGCCGCAATGATGCCGGGGGCGCATTCGCGCAGCATCAGTCCGGCCGGAGTGACATCGATGACGGCGAGGTTGGTGATGATGCGGTGCACCACCCGTTCGCCGGTCAGCGGAAGCGTGCAGTGGGACACGATCTTCGGCGCTCCGGTCTTGTCGGTGTGTTCCATGAGCACCAGGACGCGACCGGCGCCGTGCACCAGATCCATTGCTCCGCCCATACCTTTGACCATGTGGCCGGGGACCATCCAGTTCGCCAGATCGCCCGCGGACGAGACCTGCATCCCGCCGAGCACAGCGGTGTCGATGTGCCCGCCGCGGATCATGCCGAAGCTGGTGGCCGAGTCGAAGAACGACGCCCCCGCCACGGTGGTGACAGTCTCCTTGCCTGCGTTGATCAGATCGGCGTCGATGTCTGCCGCGGCCGGATACGGTCCGGTGCCGAGGATTCCGTTCTCGGAGTGCAAGGTGACGCGAACGCCGGCCGGTAGATGGTTCGGGATGAGGGTCGGCAGCCCGACGCCGAGATTGACGTATTCGCCCGGGCGGAGTTCGCGGGCGGCCCGGGCGGCCATTTCGGTGCGGGACCAGCCCAGATTCGTGGTGGCCGTGGTCATGTCGACTGCTCCTGGGCGACGGTTCGTTTCTCGATGTGTTTGAGCTGCGGTCCGGTGTGCACCACCCGGTCGACGAAGACGCCGGGCAGGTGGATACGCGCCGGATCGAGATCGCCCGCGGGAACCAGGTACTCGACCTGCGCGATGCAGCAGCGTCCGGCCATGGCGGCCAGCGGGTTGAAGTTGCGGGCCGACTTCTCGAACACCAGGTTTCCCTCGGTGTCGCCGATGCGGGCGTGCACCAGCGCGAAGTCGGCGGTGAGCGCTTCTTCGAGCACATAACGCCGCTCACCCCAGCCGCCGAAGGTGCGTACTTCCTTGGCGGGCGAGGCCACCGCGACCGATCCGTCCGCGGCATACCGCCACGGCAGCCCGCCATCGGCGACCGGGCTACCGACCCCCGCCGGCGTGAAGAACGCCGGAATGCCCGCGCCGCCGGCCCGCAATTTCTCCGCAAGGGTGCCCTGCGGGGTCAGCTCGACCTCCAGTTCGCCGGCCAGGTACTGGCGGGCGAACTCGCTGTTCTCGCCCACATAGGAGGCGATGATGCGACGGATGCGCTTGTCCGCCAGCAGAATTCCGAGGCCGTGCGCATCGGTGCCGCAATTGTTGGATATCACCTCGAGATCGGTGACCTCGCGGGCGGCGAGCGCGTCGATGAGTGCGTCGGGGATACCGCACAGCCCGAATCCACCTACCGCGAGCGAGGAGCCCGAGGTGATGTCGGCGACGGCGGCCGCGGCCGACGCGGCGACCTTCGTCATCGGGTGGCCTCCGGTGCGGCCGCCACCGGCGGCGTCTCCTCGACGAGTTCTCGCAGCAGCTCGGCCGCGCGCGGCCAATCCCCGTATCCCGAGGCGGGATTGAGGTGGCCGACCTCGCCGAGATCGACCAGTCGACTCCCCCACGCCTCCGCCATCCCGGAGACACGCCGGTAGGTGGCCAGCGGGTCGTTGGTGGAGGCGGCGACGATGCTGGGAAATGGCAAGCGCCGCCAGGGAATCGGCGTCCACCCGTTGGCGTCCAGTTCCTCGTGCGAGGGGTACCCGTCCGGTAGCGGGGTCTCGAAATCCGGGGGCGTGGCCAGTAGCGCGCCCTGCACGGGCCGGGTGGACTGCTGAGCCCATCGCACCGTGATCATGACACCGGCGCTGTGGGCGACGAGCACGACGGGCCCGTCGATCTCGGTGAGCACCGCGTCGAGGGCGGCGACGCGGGCGGCGCAGGAGAGCTTGTCCCGCTCCAGCGGCGGCACCGTGCGGACCCGGTCCAGCTGGTCGGCGAGCCGGGTCTGCCAGTGGTCGGGGACGTGGTCGCGCAGCCCGGGCACGATCACAATGGTCGGTGTGGTGGTCTCATTCATGGGGTGCGGCAAGTCCTTTCGAAGGTCGATGCGTCAGGCCGGAGTCGAGCGCGGCGAGCCTGCGCAGCCCGGCGGGATAGGCCCGCTTGCCCAGCGCGAGTGCGGCGATGGCGAGCAGATAGGTCAGCGGCGCGAGCCGCAGCGCGTTCGCCAATCCGAGGTGATCGGCTAGGACGCCGACGACGAACGGGCCCAATGCCAGGCCGAGCAGACTGTTGGCGAGGGTGAGGGTGCCGAAGGCCGAAGCCTGGACGGAGGGGTGGGTGAGGTTGGCGACCATGGCCGCGGCCGGTCCCGACGATCCGCCGGAGAAGAACGCCCCGACGCCGATCAGCAGTAGCTGCAGCGGACCGTGGCCGACGGCGAAACCGATTGCGAGGCAGGCCAGGGCGATCGCGCAGAACACGATGGCCGCGGTCCATTTGCGGGCCATGTCGGTGCGGCTGACCCGGTCGGTGATCATCCCGCAGCCCACCATTCCGGCGCCGACGAGCAGCACGAACACCGAGGCGACCGCGCCCGCCCGGTCCGGGGCCAGGTCGTAGTAGCGGCCGAAGAAGCTCGGCATCCACGACAGCAGCACCGCTGCGGTGAAGATCTGCAGGGCACTGCCCGCGTACGCGCACAGGACCGCCGGATTGGTGAACAGTGTCGAGACCGGAATCCGCAGGCCCGCTCCACTTTCCTGGCTCGGCGCCGGGTCGGCGGCGTGCCGGGCGAGCTTCTCCTCGCTGACGGCCGCCCGGAACAGCGCCGCCAGGACCAGCCCGAAGACCGCCATGAGAGCGAACGACCAGCGCCATCCGAAGTGCACGGCGATCACCCCGCCGAACGCCACGCCCAGCACCGAGCCGAACGATCCGCCCGCCATGAACGCGCCGCTCAGCGCGGCATGCATGCGGGGCGCGAAGACGCTGAGCACCACGGCGATTCCGACGCTGCCGTAGGCGGCCTCACCGACGCCGACGAGGAAGCGGGCACCGAGCATCTGCGGGTAGTCGGCGGCCACCGCGCACAGCAGGGTGGCCGCGCTCCACAACACCGCCATCAGGACCAGGCTGCGCACCCGGCCCCAGCGGTCGGCCAGCAGCGAGAGCGGCAACGTCAGTAGACCGACCATCAGCGCGACCACGCTGCTGAGCGAGGCCAGCCGCGAATCCGAGAGTCCCCATGCGGTTTTCAGGAAGGGAAAGACCGCGCTGAGGACTTGGCGCGACATGTAGTCGGCCAGCAGCAGACCGAAGGCCAGCGCGAAGATGAGCCACGGATACGCCCGGCGGGTCCGTGCGACCGCCGTGGCCGGGGCGGCGGCCGGCTGGCCGTCCGTCCCGGCGGCGGTAGTGTGCAACTCCATTGGTGCTCCTACGTATCCGGTGTGCGAGACGGTGGTGCACACCGGAGTTAGAGAGGGAACCGGGGGCACACGACCGTCGGCCGTGTGCCCCCGGAAATCGGGCACTGCCAGATCAGCGACCCGAGAGGCGGCCCGGTGCGAGCTGGTCAGGCGTGGTGGGTGAAGCCGACCTGGCCCGGCTTGCGGTTGGGCGCGAAGCCGAGCTTGGCGAGCGTCGCGTCCGCGTCGGCGTAGCGCTCGTCGAGCTTGTAGATCCCGCGCGCCTCCTTGCCGGTGGCGACCTCGCGACCCAGCTCACCGGCGATGCGCACCAGTTGCTCGACCTGCTGCACCGAGGTCATCTTCTGGCCCTTGCGACCCCAGAGGGTGTCCTCGTTGCCGCAGCGCGCGTGCAGACCCATCGCGATGGCCATGGTGTTGACCGGCAGCACGCTGCGCATGAGCGTCTCGAGGGTCAGCACCGCGCCGTCGGGGACCCGGCGGATGAACTCCATCATGTTGTAGGGGTTGGGTCCGTCGAAGCCGCCGCCGATGCCGACCCAGGTCACCATGAGCGGGCCGGTGTAGACGCCGCGGCGGATCAGCCGTTCCACCGTCTCGAGCTGTGCGATGTTCGCGAGCTGGAAATGCGGTTGAATTCCGGCCGCCTGCAATCGCTTCAGGTGCTCCTCCACCCAGCCCGGTCCCGCCGGGACGTGCATCTCGCGGTAGGCCTCGTACACCTCCGGGCGGGTGAACGAGGTGCCCGCGATGTCGTCGGCGGTCATCAGCTCGACGATGTTCATCTGATTGGTGTTGATGGCGATGGTGACCTGATCCGGCTTGGGATCCAGCGCCGCGAGCATGTGGCGTGCGTCGTCGGAGAGCCATTTGGCGTCGGCGCCATCACCTTCCGGCGCGAACGAGATGGAGCCGCCGACCTGGAGGATCATGTCCGGCACCGCCTCTCGCAGCCGGCCCAGCAGCTCGTTGAACTTCGAGAGCCGCTTGGAGCCCTTGCCGTCGAGTTCCCGCACGTGGATGTGCAGGACGGTGGCGCCCGCGTTGTAGCAGTCGACCGCCTGCTGGACGTGCTCGTCCATGGTCAGCGGCAGGTCTTCGCGGAAGTCGTCGGGCTCCCACTCGGGGCCGTAGGGGGCGACGGTGATGACCAGCTTCTCCTGGACCTCCGGGAACAGCGCATCGTCGTGGAAATGCATGGGTTTACTCCAATGTGAGTGGGCTGGAAGGGATGTCAGTACGGGAGGTCGCCGATGATCCCGGCGCGCTCCATCTTTCGGATCGCGGGCCAGTAGTCCTGGACCGCGTAATGCTGGGTGGACCGGTTGTCCCAGATGGCGAAGCTGTTCGGGGTCCACCGCCAGCGCACCTGGTATTCGGGGACCGCGGCCTGCCGCATCAGGTAGTGCAGCAACTCCGCCGCGCCCGGCGCGTAATCGAAGCCGAAGCGCACGTTCTCGGGGGTGTGGTAATTGACCAGGTGTGTGGTGAAGGCGTTGACGAACAGGATCTGCTCGCCGGTCTCCGGGTGTGTGCGCACCACCGGGTGCTCGGCGTCCGGAAAGCGTTGCGCCAGTTCGTGACGCTGCTCCAGCGGCATGGCCGCGCCGAAGCTGGCCTCGATGCTGTGCCGGGCGCGCAGGCCTCGGATACGGTTCTTCACCTCGTCGGGCAGACGCCGGTACGCCTCGGCCATATTCACCCAGATGGTGTCGCCACCGACGGGCGGCGCCTCCACACAGCGCAGCACCGAACCCATCGGCGGATGCTGTCGCCAGGTGGCGTCGCAGTGGTAGGCGTTCTCGTAGTGTTCCGGCGCGCTGTCCAGATCCTTGTAGATGCGCACCAGGCCCGGGTGGTCCGGGTCGCTGCCGGCTACCGGATGGTCCTCCAGCTCGCCGAAGCGACGGGCGAGCGCGACGTGGTCGGCGCGGCTGATGTCCTGATCGCGGACGAACAGGACCTTGTATTCGAGCAGCAAGGCGCGCAATTCGGCGAAAAGATCGGCATCGTGCGCGGCCGCGGCCAAGTCGACGCCGGACAGCTCGGCACCGATAGTGCAGGTCAGCGGCGTCACGCCGATAGACCAGCGCAACGTCGAATCCTCCAGCGGGGTAAGGGTTGTCATGACAGTCCTCCAAGGGGTGTGAGCCGCGGCATCGGGCGGCCGGAGTTTCAGAGCACGAAGACCGAGGTGCCGACGCTGCGACCGGACTCCAGGTCGCGGTGCGCCTGCTCCGCGTCGGGCAGCACGTAGCGCTGATTGATGTCGACGCGAATGCGGCCCGCGGCGACGTGGGAGAAGAGCTCACCCGCGAGTTCGGCTCGTTCGGCGGGGTCGGCGATGTAGTCGGCGAGCGCGGGGCGCGTCACGAACAGCGAACCCTTCACCGCCAACTGCATGGCGTCGATCGGGGGGACCGGGCCCGACGCGGTGCCGAAGCAGACGAGCAGGCCGCGCCGCGCCAAGGAATCCAGAGACGACTGATAGGTGGTCTTCCCGATGCTGTCGTAGACCACCGGCACGCCCTTGCCGTCGGTGATCTCCCGGACTCGTTCGGCGACGTTCTCGCGGGTGTAGAGCACGACGTGATCGCAGCCGTTCGCACGGGCGATCGCGGCCTTCTCCGCACTCGACACCGTCCCGATCACGGTGACGCCCAGCAACTTCGCCCACTGGGTGAACAGCGAGCCGACACCGCCGGCGGCCGCGTGCAGCAGCACGGTGTCCCCGGCGCGCAGCGGGTGAGTGCGCCGCAGCAGGTATGCGGTGGTGAGTCCGCGCATGGTCATGGAGGCGGCGGTCTCGAACGCGATCTCCTGCGGCAACCGGATCAGGTGCTCGGCGGGCATCACGCGTTCGGTGCTGTAGGCGCCGAGCGGGCTGCCGGTGTAGGTCACGCGGTCACCCGCCCGGAAATCGGTGATGTCCGGACCGACCGCCTCGATCACGCCCGCCGCCTCGACGCCCATGCCGGCCGGCAGCGCCGCCGGGTAGAGGCCGGTGCGGAAGTAGGTGTCGGCGAAGTTCAAGCCGACCGCTTCGTGCCGAATCCGGACCTCGCCCGGTCCGGGCTCGCCGACTTCGGCTGTCTCCCACCGCAATACCTCCGGTCCGCCGGTTTCGTAGAAGCGAACAGCTTGTGCCACAGTGCATCTCCTTTTGGACGCGACCGCGCCGGGGCGGCGATCGGCGTTCTGGGTCCGACAGGGGTACCCGGCACCGACCCGTCGCGTGCCCGCGGCTGCGGGGACGCTCGGAGGCCCGGGCTATCGAGAACGAGAGACCTGCGCAGAATTCGTGCCGGGTGCGCTCACCGACCGCGACTTCCTGCTTTCCGCTGGTCAACTCGTTGTGATGAACCCAGAGTAAGACGGATCACAGTCATTTGCTTATCCTTGCGGGACAAGAATCCATTCAGCTCGGGACACGAGAGGATGTGTGGTGAAACCGCTCGCCCGCTATGCCGCGTTGAACAATTACGTGGAGCTGGGACGATCCGTCGGTCTCGATCCGGTTCGCCTGGTGCGCGAATCCGGGCTCGATCCGGCGAGCCTGACCCTGCCGGACCGCTGGGTGCCGGCCGCCACCATCGCCGATCTGCTCGAACGCTCCGCGGCCGCCGCGCAGTGCGAGGACTTCGGGCTGCGCCTGGCCGAGCGGCGACGCTTCGCGAACCTCGGCCCATTGAGCCTGGTCATCCGCGAGGAACCGGATGTGCGCAGCGCGCTGCGGGTCATGTCCCGGCACGAGCACATGTACAACGAGGCGCTGCACACCCGCCTCACCGAACGCAACGGTCTCGCCACCATCCGGCTCGGGCTCGATATCGGGCAGCCCGGCGAAACCCGCCAGGCCATCGAACTCGCCGTCGGAGTGCTGCACGGCCTGCTGCGCGGATTCCTCGGCAGCGGCTGGCAGCCGGTCGAGATCCGCTTCGCCCACGCCGCGCCGTCCGACCGCAGCACCCATCACCGCATGCTCGGGCCGAACATCACCTTCGGTCAGGACTTCAACGGAATCATCATCTACACAACAGATCTCGATGCGCGCAACGCCATGTCGGACCCGCTGCTGCGCACCTACGCCCAGCAGTTCCTCGGCTCCACCGACCTCACCGCCACCGCCACCACCATCGACCGGGTCCGGGAATTGATCGAACTCCTGCTGCCGACCGGCCGCTGTTCGGTCGAACAGATCGCTCGCAGCCTCGGCGTCGACCGCCGCACCATCCACCGGCACCTCGCCGCGGAAGGCGAAACCTTCACCGCCCTACTGGATTCCACCCGCGCCGAACTGGCGCAGCACCTGGTCACGAATCGCCGCCACTCCCTCACCGAGATCGCCGAAATGCTGGCCTTCTCCTCCCCCAGCAACTTCTCCCGCTGGTTCACGAAACGCCACGGCTGCAGCCCGAGAACCTGGCGTGCCCAGGGCAAGCCCACCGTGCGCCCGAAAGTCCATGACGCCCAGCAGGACCTGGAAGGTCACCGTCATCGACCTGCGCCGAATCTGACAGCGGAACCAGAATCCAAAAGATAGCTTGACGGCCGGTAAGGTATTCTCTACCGTGCAATAGGTCCGTCCGAGGCTCGCCCGCTGTTGCCGAGGGGCTGGCATACCTGATGGAGGTGGGGTGTATGCCGGGCGTCAGCATGCTGTGGCCGGACTCAGTGGCGTTGGGCGACAGCCTGATCGTGGATTCGGGCGCGGTGACCGACCTCCATATCGATCGGATCATCGCCGCCGTCGTCGGGGCCGATGAATACCGGCTGCGGGCCTGGCTTTCCGAACCCGTCCGGGACCCGGAGACGGTGAGGTACCGACACGAGATCTTCGCCGATCTCGCGGATGATTCGGTGTGGGAAGCGTTCGACGCGTTCGCCGCCGGCATGCGCCGCACACGTGAACGGCTCGATTGGCAGGAACGCCTGCATCATCCGCATCAGCGTCAGTGGTGGCAGCTCAGTGCTGCTGCCGAATACGTCGAGGCGGTAACGCGGTTCACCGAGGCGCTGGCCGCACTCCCCCTGTCCGCTCGTGCGCTGACCCGATGGCGGGAGTTCATCGCCGAATACATCGTTCGGCCCGACTTCGGGCATCTGGCCACGGCCGTGCACCAGGCGCAGCAGGCGTTGAGATCGGTGCGCTACAGCGTGCGGATCGTCGACCGCACCCTCGAGGTGGGGCCCGTCGGCGCTGAGGCGGATTACAGCGCGGCGATCGCGAAGTTGTTCTCGCGCTTCGGTGTCGGTGCGCCGCGGCCGGGGCGGCCGCGCTCGGACTGGGACGCCATCAATCACATGGAGGAGCAGATCCTCGATCGTGTCGCCGTTTTGCACCCTCGGAGCTTCGAGCAACTCGCCGAATTCGCCCGCAACCACGGGCAGTTCGCCGACACCGCGGTGATGGCGTTCGATCGGGAGATCCAGTTCTATCTGACGTATCTCGCCTTCGTCCGCCGGGTCAGTGGAACAGACCGGGCGATGTGCCTGCCACAGTTGGCAACCCGGGGCACGGAGATTCACGCCGAAGGCGCGTTCGACCTCGCACTGGTCACCCGTCGCGGGCGCGCCGACACCGAAGTGGTGCGCAACGATCTGCGGCTGTCGGGTCCGGAACGAGTACTGGTGGTGACCGGCCCCAACCAGGGCGGGAAGACGACCTTCGCGCGCACGGCCGGCCAGCTGATCTATTTCGCCGCGCTCGGCTGCCCGGTCCCGGCCCGCAGTGCCTGCCTGCCGTTGGCGGACCGGCTGTTCACGCATTTCGAACGTGCCGAGCAGGCAACCGATCCCGATGGGCGTCTCGCCGAGGAGCTGCTGCGCCTCCGCGACACACTCGCGGAGGCGACCGCGGACAGCGTGATCATCCTCAATGAGAGTTTCAGCGCGACCAGTACCGCCGATGCCGTGCGGATCGGCCGCGATGTGCTCGATCGGATCGTCGAGCGTGGCGCGATGGCCGTGTGGGTCACCTTCTTCGACGAGCTGGCCCGGTCCGGACCGGCCACAGTCAGCATGGTGGCCACCACCGACCCCGGCGATCCGTCCCGGCGCACGTTCCGCATCGAGCGCAGACCGGCCGACGGCCATGCCCACGCCGTGGTGCTCGCCGAGCGCTTCGGGCTGACCTACGACCTCGTGACCGCCAGGATCGCCGCATGCAGGTGAATCTTCTCCATCCTGCCGACTACGAACCGCGTCCAGCAGGCAACGGGGACAACGCTTTCGATGATCTCGGTCTCGAGTCACTGTGCACTGCGGCCTCCGACGATCCTGTCATCCGTGATGCCGTGCGGGCCGGGCTGGCGGCACCGGTGACCGATCCGGAGGTGATCCGCTACCGGCACGCCGTGCTCGCCGACTGCCAGGCTCATCCGATACTGGTGCGCGAGCTCTACCTGATCGCGTCCCAGGCAACCGAAGTCAGGCGCCGCAAGGCCGGTCCATTGCACCGCGCCAGTGGGAAACTGCTGCTCGCGCTGGAACCCCTGACCGAGTTGATCACGTTCCTCCGGCGATTGCGCGCCCTCTGCGATCGGGACGGCCGCCGGTTCCGAGCGCCCGGATTCACCCATCTGATGGCCGTCATAGCAGCTGAGCTCGACGACCGGTATCTCGACAGTGTCGAAGCACAGTTGGCGGCAATGGATTTCGACCGCGGTCTGCACATCAGCGCCGGGCTCGGCGCCGGCAACCGGATCGAGGGCATCGTGCTGCACGAGCCGATCCGCCGTCGCCGCTTCGGATTCGATCGCCCGAGCCGCCACGCCTTTCGCGTCATCGACGAACCCGACCCCGAATTCGACCCGGTCATGCAGCTGCGCGACCGAGCCGTGTCCGTGATCGCCGATGTCGTCAACGACGCGGTCGTCCACGTGCAGGACTTCTTCCGGCGACTGAGCAGCGAACTCGCCTTCTACGTCGGCTGTCTCGCACTACACGACCGCTTCCGCAATGCCGGGCTACCGGTGTGCCTGCCGACCCCGCATCCCGCCGGTCAGGCGCGACTGCGTTGCACCGGCCTGCGCGACGTCACACTGTGCCTGACCTCCGGCCACCCGGTGGTCGGCAATGACATCGACGCCACAGGCCGCTCCCTGATCGTCATCACCGGAGCCAACAGCGGCGGCAAATCCACCCTGCTGCGCAGCATCGGCACCGCCCAGCTGATGATGCAGGCCGGAATGTACGTCGTCGCAGACACATTCGAAGCCGATGTCCGCGATGGCGTCTACACCCACTTCGTCACCGACGAGGACCGCACCCTGTCCCACGGCAAGCTGGCCGACGAGCTGGCCCGCATGAGCCGCATCGTCGACCGCATCACCCCGAACTCCCTGCTGCTGTGCAACGAGTCGTTCTCCTCCACCAGCGAACACGACGCCACCCGCATCGCCGCCCCACTCGTCGACGCACTCCTCGAAGCCGGCGTCTCAATCGTCTTCGTCACCCACCTCTACGAATTCGCCCACCGCCGTCACCAATCCGCCCACCCGACCGATCTCTTCCTCCGCGCCGGCCACCACCCGGACGGCACCCGGACCTTCTCCTTCACACCGGCACTCCCGGAACCCACCAGCCACGCCGACGACGTCTTCCGCCGGATCTTCGACGCTCCTACTGCCTTCCACGGTTCAGACGGATCTGCGCTACCAGGGCGCCTCTGACTGCACGATATTGCGGCGCGTGAGGTGAATGTGCCTGCTGCAGGGAGCGCTGAGGCCTTAAAGCTGATCAGGGCATACGCCGAACTTCGTTGGATTTCGACGAGTTCGACCGCGACCCCTGCCAGAACTGCTTGGCTTCGTCCCTCGCCCGCAAGGTCGGCGCACAAACCGACGTGGAAAACGTTGCCCACCAACAACTTCGCAGCTGAATCAACGTCCGATAGGATTTGTCAGGATGAAAAATACAGACCCCTTGGTCCCGGTGCTGACCAGCCTTGTCGTTGACGTCATGTGGTGGCTGGACAGTTACGACGACACCGACGACGACCTGGACGCCGCGGTGGTCAGCATGATGGACAGCGTGGCCTGGACCATCGGCCAGCTCCCCTTCGAGCAGCAGGAACGGCTCCTCGGAGTCCTCCACGAACCGGCAAACGCTGAGGAAAACCCAGCACGTCGAGAACAACTGCGGTCATTTCCAGCCGCGGTGGGACTGGCCGAGGAGCCACCCAGCGGCGAATGACTTCATCTACCACTGAGCTATGAGGTAGCGGTCGCCGCCGTGCTCTGTGCCGGCAGAGCACGGCGAACAGTGCGGGGGAACGGAACCTACTCTTGCGCGGCAGCCACGGCCGCGAAGCCATCCGCGAGTTCCCGGAGCGGATCAAATGTAGGGGCGAAAAGGTTGGCGACCGCGGTGACCGTGTAGGCGGGCTCCGTGGTCAAACCAACGTCTTCGGCGGCAGGTAGCAGTCGCTCGCGGACGAATGCCTCAAATGCGTCCTCGTCATCCCACACTTCCACGATCCGCATTCCAGTCGCGGTTTCCCCCGCGATATGGAGGAGGATGCCCTCGGCCGGTGCGTTCTGGACGCCCATGCGCTCGATGATCGCAACGTAGAAAGTCGGCGAATTGCCGACCCATTCCATAACACTCAGTACCGCCATTTTCGAAGCTCCTTCAATCGATCAGGCCGCGGATCGCGGCCCGTTCTTGACCCAAAGTAGGTGCGCGGCAGCGGCGTTCGGATGCAGGAGCGCGTCAATCTCGGGACTAAACACGACACCGCTGCGGTTTGCTCTCGCATGGGAGGTCAACCTCGAGGGAGTGGCGCAGAAATCGGCTCGGGCGCGCAACATCGGGCTGCGATCGATGGCACGGTGTCATCACACATCACCCGTCTGGTGTTGAGGACTGCTGGTCGGTTGGGTATTGCGGCCGCCGACGCCGAAAACCTAACCGGTCTGACATGTCATCAGTTGGATGACGACCTTGTTCGTCCCCCCACCAACTCGCTCCTGCGCCTCTGGGAGATGATGACGACCGCGGCACCCGAGGGCATGCCAGGGTTGCGGGCGGCGGAGCTGGCCGCAGTGGGCAGCCTGCATGTCTGGGACTACCTGTTCACCAGCGGTGCCACTCTCGCCGACGGTGCCCAGCAGGCTGCGGAATACTTGCATCTGCTCGTCGACCCCTCAGCGACGATGAACGTCCGATCGGACGGGGCTCAGCTGACACTGCGCTACGGTTCGGAAGCATCGTGGACGCCGGCTGCGGGCGCGATCCACGAATTCATCATGCTCCTGATCTTGCGCCGCTGCCGGGAAGCGATCGGCCACTCGATTGTGCCGCTGCATGTCGGGTTCGCCCACCCGGCCCCGCGGACATCCCAACTGCTGGCGGATGCGTTCGGTACGCGACGTCTCGACTTCGGTGGGCAGACCAACTCCATCACATTCCTGGGCTCGGATACCCAGCCACTTCAGCCGGCAGATCCCGAACTCGCCCGCATATTCCGCCGTTACGCCGAGATGACGGCATCCAGGAGCAGGCCATTGCCAGATTGGCGAGACAGCTTCAACGACGCCCTGGCGAAACCCTTCGCCGACAAGACACCGTCCCTGCACGTGGTCGCACACCGGCTTTCGCTCAGCCCCCGCACCGTGCAACGCAGGCTGGCCGACTACGGCACAACGTGGCAACAGCAACTCGACGAAGCACGCCACGCGCGCGCCGAACACCTACTGCGCCATGCCCGAATGTCCCTCGGCACAGTTGCATCCCACCTCGGGTACGCGGATGCACGATCGCTACGCCGCGCTCTTCAACGCTGGGGCAGCACCGAGAAATTGGTGTGAATGCATCGTGGCGTAGTTGCTCAGCCGAGTCGTCGCCGGAGACCCCGGAAGGGGAGCAGGACACCGACCCGGCTACATCGTCGCGCCCGGCACGGACAACCCGCCCCCACCGCCGGTCAAGGCAACTTCGTTGTCTTTCGCGCGATTACTACTTCCGCGACCCTTAAGGCATCTCGTATCAGTGCAGCAGGATGACGCCGGTAACGAGCACCACGCCGAACAGTGTGACAAGGACGGCGGCGACTGACCGCCGCGGCCCGCGCGGCGGTCGCCTCAGACCGGAAGTGCCTGCGCGGGAGCGTGTTCGGTGCCGCCGCACCAGATGGCGCGGATGGCGCGGGTGGCGGCGATGTCGGCGAGGGGGTCGGCGTCGAGCAGCACCAGATCCGCGCGCAGGCCCGGGGCGATGGCGCCGCGGTCGCTCAGGCCGAAGTGCCGCGCCGGGGCGGCGGTGGCGGCTTGCAGGGCCGCCGCGGGTGAGAGTCCGGCGCGCACGAGCAGTTCCAGTTCGTGGTGCAGGCTCGCCCCGTGGGGCGGGTGGAAGGGGATGCCGGGCATCCGGTTGGCGTCGGTGCCGGCCAGGATCGGCACGCCGACGGCGTGCAGGGCGCCCACGGTGGCCAGGGTGGCGTCGAAATACTTGCTGACGCTGTAGATTTCGGCGGCGCCTTCCATCATGGCGAGGGTGGGGACCACCTGGTGGCCGCCGGCGGCGAGGCGGTCGATGTCGGCGGCCGGGATGCGCGCGCCGATGGGGACATGGGTGAGGATGTCGACTCCGGCGTCGACGGCCATGGCGTACGCGCCAGGGGTGATGGTGTGGGCGACCACGACGCGGCCGTACGCGTGGGCCGCACGGACGACCGCCGCGGCGGTCTCGGCGTCGGGGCCGCCGTCGCCGGGGGCTTCCAGGACCATCTTGATGTAGTCGCTGCCGTCGCGGACGCGCTGCGCCACCATGGTTTCCGCGTCGGCCGGGCCGGTGATGACCTCGACCTGCGCCATGCCCGGCACCTGGGCGTGCACGCCGGCCGAGGCGATGATCGGCACACCGGCGCCGCGCACGTCGGTCGTGGCGGTGCGCTCGCGCAGGACCGCCATCAGCTCGCCCTGCAGCGATGCCATGTCCAGGGCGGTCGTGACGCCGTGGGCGGCATACGAATCCAGCGCGTCGAGGCTGTCGAGGTGGACGTGGGCGTCGATCAGGCCCGGGATGAGGATGGCGCCGCCGGCGTCGAGGGTCTGCGCGCCGGTGGCGTCGGTGCCGATCACGGTGCCGTCGATGACGACGGTGGCCGGTTCCCCCAGCCCGTGACCGTCGAAGACGCGGACGTTCCGGATGGCCAGTTTGTTGTCGGAGTCTCCCCGCATCGAACCAATCTAGAACCCGTTCTACACCCGGGCAAGATCGAATCGGCTGGACCACACAGGCTTTGGTGGCCGCGAGCGCAGTGGTGGGACTCACCGCGGCCTCTGCGTCGGCCGCCTCGCTGGGCAGCAGGACCCGGCCGAGGCCACCAACTTCGCCACCACCGTGGCGATCGCCATCGACGCCGCCGCCCAGCCCGGCCCTGCCACCGCCGAGATGCCCCGCAAGATCACCGCCGCCCTCGCCGCCTGAGGCGAACAGCCACCCGGTCCGGTCGCAACGAAGGCCCGCAGATCGCTTCTGCGGGCCTTTCGGGTGTTCGGAAAACGATCGTTTACCGACACTGGCCGGCGAATCAGGGCAAGCGATCAGTGCCGCCATGTGCGCGCACTCACCGAAGGGACCCGCGGCCTTCGATCTTGTTCACATGATTCCCCGGCCTGAGCGAGCGATCGGGCAAAGGCCGCCTACTTTTCCGCCGAAACCTCAACCAAGCCAAGCGGTCTGAAACCAGAACGGGCAAACCCAGGCGAGAGGAAAGTCATCGCAGTGGGCCGATAACTACTTTCCATGATGGAAAGTATCCGATAGGCTTTCCATCATGGAAAGTAACGAGCTGGGGGCGGCGTACACGCCTGAACAGGCGCGACGGGCTCTGGAAGAGGTATCGGCGACCCGGGATCGACTGGTCGAGCGAGCAGCGATCCCGTGGTGGTACCACCTGGGTGTCGCGGCGGGGATCGGCATCGCGCTCTCCTCGTTCAGCATGGGACACGATCTCCCCTCCTCGCTGGTGCCAGCCGGTTTCATCCTGGTTCCCTTCACACTGAGTTGGCTGGTAGGCAAGAAAACCGGTATCGGACTCGGCCTCTACCGCACCACCCCGAGCGTGCTCGCACCCTCGTGGAAGTGGATGGCCAGCGCCACGGTTTTCGTGCTTGCCGGCGCGGCACTGCAGTGGGGATTCGACCTGCGGTGGGCCATGGCGGCGACCGGGTTGGCAGTTTTCGGGCTTACGTTGATCTACTCGCCGCGCATCATGGCGGCGATGCTCGAGGATCTTCGCGCGGGGTGGACCGGCCGCTGATGGCACCTGCTGAGCCCGCATTCGACGAGATCATTCATCCACCCAACCGCTTGAAGCTGTGTGCCATGCTGGCCACGGCCGATCTCGTCGAATTCGCCGTCGCGCGAGAGGTTCTCGACATCAGCGACTCGGTACTCAGCAAACAAGTCAAGATCTTGAAGGACGCCGGGTACGTGCGGGTCGCCAAGAAGACTCGCGATGCCCGACCCCAGACCTGGATCGGGCTGACGAAGGCCGGACACGCCGCACTGAGCGGGCACCTGGCGGCACTGCAGAAAATCACCGAACAAGCCCAGAGCGTATAGCCGGTTGGGAATCGTTCAACTGGGAGGGGATCACTTTGCAATTCAGAAAGATTCAACGTCGCGTCTCGCCGCTGTGTTGATGATCGGCGGATCCGCTGGTACGGCTCGCCGGCGTCCTATCTGGAATCCCCGGCGGTCAGTGCCGCGACGTGAAGTTCAGGGAGATCGAAGAATGAAAGCTGTTGGGACCCTCGCTCTCAGCCTTGCCGCAACTGGGCTGTTGGCGGGAACGGCCCACGCGGGCGCGGGCAGTATCCAGCTTCTGAGCATGAACCCGGCCGGGAACATCGCCAACATCATGGTCACGTGCTCGGGCACCGATACCGGCTACACCACCCCGGTTGTGGCGACCGCGACAGACTGGGATACACGTCAGACCGCGACAGGCACCAGCGGAACCGCCCGCTGTGACGGGAATCCACAGGTGGTCGGCGTGCTGTGGGGCGGGCGCTTGTTCGACTCGCAACCCGGCGACCGGATTACGTACAGCTTCTCGGCCGGTGACGCGTACCTCTCGGGTGAGATGACGCTATGACCGTTCGTAGCGCGAATACCGCGAGCCGCAAGGAAGACCAGTGAAGCACTATCTGCTGGCCGCTACTCCAAGGCGGATTTGCCGATAAGGCACACATGGTAGTCACGCACACGCGAAAAGGCCCCGATTCCGGTCGGGGCCTTTTCGCTGTCTCAGGAAGCGGCGACCGGTGGCATTCACCCGAGGTCGCAAGATCAGGATGTCGGGGCGTGGGGTCACGGGTGTGTCGTGGCGAAGTGGCCAGCCCGGCCTCCCTTCGTCGCCGCGACCGCGCCCTTTCCCTCACCACAACCAGCTGGCGTTTTCCTACAGCCGACCAACTGAACAGACTTCGAACATCACTGACGGCGACTTCGAAAGCTGACATGAAGACCCTGGTCGACCCGATCGAGCGAGTGTCGGAAAAACGTGTCGAAAACCTTTGGTGTCCAACAAGTCCTGTCGGACCTTTCTCGTACAGTCACGGTCATGACCGACACCTCCGCCGTGACGCCGGCGCTCGTTCTCGACGGTGATGCCCTCGATCCGATCGGCGGCGGTGGCGCGCTCGTCGGCTACGCGCGGGTGTCGACCACCGGGCAGCTGCTCGACCGCCAGCTGCTGGCATTACGTGAGGCCGGATGCCAGAGGGTGTTCTCGGACAAGAAGTCCGGCAAGAATATCGAGCGCGAGGAACTGCACAAGTGCCTCGACTACCTGAGGCCCGGCGACACCCTGGTGGTGCCCGCGCTGGATCGGCTCGGCCGCTCCCTGCAGGATCTGATCTCGATCGTCGCCGGACTCCGCAAGCGCGGCATCGGATTCCGATCCATGCACGAAGCCCTGGACACCACCACCCCCGGCGGGCGCCTGGTGTTTCACGTCTTCGCTGCGCTCGCCGAGTTCATCCGCGAGCTGATCGTCGACGGCACCCACGAGGGCCTGGCCGCCGCGCGCGCCCGCGGGCAACGCCTCGGCCGCCCACCGGCCATGACCGGCGAGCAGATCCGCCAGGCCCGCGCCCTATTGACCCGGCCTGACGAATCGGTGTCCTCGATCGCCCGGTTGCTCGGGGTCTCACGTTCCACGATCTACAAGTACGTCCCCGAGATCGGCACGGGCCGAGGCCAACTCGGTGCTGGGGAGGATCCGCCGCTGTCGGAGGTGGGCGAGTACGACGATCTGCGACCGTCCCGGCCCGTGAGGTCCAGTGACGAGAAAAGTCACGTTCAGCGTGAGCGGGTCGCGCAGGCGGTCAGCAATCAGCTCGCGGCCCTCATCACCCAAGCACAAGGACCGCTCCAGCTCCGCCCGCGACAACGCCATGAATCGGCCGTACTCGCTCACGCCCTCATCACGCACAGCCGGGCATGAAACCATCAGCGCCACAACGCCGCTCGTAGTTCACCGAAGAATGACGATCGGTCCGCCCGCCAGCCGCGCACGCGGCTAACGAATCACAACGACGTGAGACACGGTCTAACCGCCCGCTCCACCCACCGAAATCGAAACCCCCTCAGCCGGTTGACATTTATAGGAGCGTCAAGCTCAGGAGTCGATGGGCCGGAGCTTCTCGTCTTTGACAGCGGCCTTGATGAAGCCCTCGATCAAGATCCGGTTGAGGTTCCAGGGGTCACTGATCGGATAACCTCTTTCGATGGCGTTCTGATGGTCGGCACCGTTTTCGGGCACATCCCTGCGAGAGCCGTACGGTCCGTACGGTCCAACCGTCACCATCGAGGTGACTGCGGTGATGACTGCTTGTGACCGGGAAGATATGTAGAGTTCATCGCGGTTGCTACTATCCGGCGGCATCAACGATAGGTCATACACCAGCTCAACTTTGTCGCCGACATTCATGGAAACAGCCTCTCGATGGAAACGACACTTCCAACCACTCGGACATACCGCTGAAGCGAAACGTCCACGGTATCACTAGTTTTCGACTTCCGGCCCATTGGCGATAGGGTGCAAAGCGTCTTGCTGTCAGGCAGGGCGTTGTGCATCGGTCAGGCAGCCGAGCATTGCGAACCGGGCGGTCCGGCCAGACAGAGGTGCGCGAAATGCGAAGCCTGGAAGAGGAATTCGCCGACTTCATCGACCGGGTGAAGCGCATCGACTGGTCCAGGCTGGCCGCCCGGCGCGACGAACTGCCCAAGGAACTGGCCGCCCTCGACCAGGCGGTGGCAGCCGTCCCCGCCGGCGCCCACCGTGGCGAGCTGGACAAGCTGAGCCGGGAGGCCTTCACGGCCTGTGAGGGCCAAGTCCGCCGGATCTGGCGGTAAGCCGCCACCGCAGATAGTTTCGCGAGTCGGCAGCATTCGCCGGCGCATACGCCCAGGTCGCTGGCCGAGTTACCGCACATAGTGCGCGGTTATGCGCGGTAGCGCGCTAACGCCAGATTCACAGATTTGGACTGGCCGCTAGAATCGCCCCTGGTCAGAACGCCATCCCGTTGGCTACCGCCAGATTTCACGCTGATGGACCCCACGGGCCGACACCGGCCGGAGGCCGGATGCGGCGGAAGGTGCCGTCGAATGCGGTGACATACAGTGCCCAGCCGGCACCGTCCGGGCCGATGCGGACCGAGGACGGGCCGCTCCAGCCCCAGGAGATGCCGGTCGCGATCGAACAGGTGGCGCCGGTCGCCGGATCCAACCGATCGATCGAACCGCCGACATGCGCTGCCACGTACAGGATCCCGGTCTGGGAGATGGTGAGGTCGTCGTCGCCGGGGACGACGCCGCCGAGCCGGCCCACCGTGGTCCAATGCCCGGGATCATCAAGCGGGATGCGGTAGATCTGACCGGTGATCATGTCATCGGTATAGACCGCCGTGCCGTCGGGACTCAACGTCAGTCCTTCGGCGCGGGGAACCGGCGCCCAATTCGGTTGGACCACACCGGTGTCGTGGTGATAAGCGCTGACACCGGCCGGTGCGGTGCCCTCGAGGCCGATCCAGGTGGTCAGCAGGTCGCCGTTCGGTAGCCGGAGCAGGCCGTTGCCGGTGAGATCGGTCACATGGGTCACCGCGCCGGTCGCCGTGTCCAGCGCGTGCACGCCGACGGTGCCGTCGGTCATGCCGCCGCTGACGTACAACGTGCTGCCATCGCGCTGCAACCCACCCGGTCCGTAGGCGAAATCGTCTCGTACGACAGTGACATTGCCGGCCGCGTCGATGTCGTACAGCTTGTGCGCTTCCAGCCCGGAGACAAAAAACCCGCCGTTCCCGTCGGTTTCGAGATTCTCCACGTTGCCCAGCCCCTGCGCCAGGGTGTCCATCTGCCAGCCATCGCAGCTGCCCGGCGCCGCCTGTGCGGATCCGGTGGCGCACAGCAATCCGGCCACGACGGTCGCCGCGACGCCGACGACACGAATTCGGCTGGTAGACATATCCATATGTCGGCAGCCTATTAGTTGGGCGGCACCGGCACCGCACCAATCGTGGATCCGATGCGCTGGCCGGTTTGCTGAACGGCGGCGGCAGAGCCGCTCTCGCTGACCGGGACGTCTTGCGTGGCCATCACCATGTTCGGTGCCACCACGAGTCCGCCACCCAGGCCGACCAGTAGTAGCGGCCCGGCGACAAGCAAGCCCGCGCGGCGGGCGTTCGGTCACACGCTCTTTCCACACCTTCATCGGCGCCGATGGCTACCCACTGGCCGACTTACGCAGCGACCTGCACCGGTTCGTCGATGTCCTTCAAGGTCTCGCGATCCCCGCCGACGACCTCCACCCCGAGCCTTTCTGACACGCCCGGACGTTGAACACGCCGACCGGGGTGGTCTCACAATTCATGGATACACCGGCCCCGAACCGGCCCAGAGCGGTCTCCGAATTCATGGATAAGTGGTCTCAGAATTCGTACTTATAGCCACCCGCCCACACCTCAGCCTGAGGGGTACTGCCGAAAATCCAACGAAGGTCAGGATGTTCGCTGGTAGAGGGGTGATTCGCTCGTTCCGGCTGTGGGGCAGGGTGCACCGATCACGACACCTCGCAGCCCCAACCCGCCATCGTCGCTGGTCAAGGCAACTTCGTTGCCTTTTCGCGCGATTACTACCGGAACCCCAACACGGTGAAGGCCTCCCGGCTCAGCTTGTCGGGGTGTGAGATCCAGGTCCGCGAAAAAGTCACGCTAAGACCGCATCTGAGAACTTGCTCCGGCAGGCGTTCAGTCGGTGAGGTCGCGGTAGTAGAAGTACATCGGTTCGGGTGCGCCGGGTTCGGTGTGGCGGAAGCCGTGGGCTTCGTAGAAGCGGCGCGCGTCGGTGTCGACGCCGTCGACGTTGATCTGCAGCTCCTCGGCACCGCGGGCACGGGCCAGGTGGCAGGCGGCTTCCAGCAGTGCGTGGCCGAGGCGGTGGCGGCGCAGGGCGGGCTGTACGTACAGCTCCTCCAGCAGGGCCACCGGTCCCTCGCTCCACACCGCGGGGCGGAAAGAGACGACAGCGATGCCGGTGGCCGGGTCGCCGCTCAGCAGGGCCACCAGATCGCCGCCGGTCAGGGTGCGGCGAAGGCGTGTGGTGAGGATCTCGGTTCCCGGTGTGGGCGTATCGAATTCGCGGTTGAAGGCGTCCAGCAGCGTGGCGACAGTGGCTGCGTCGGATACGGCGGCCGTGCGGATCTGCCGATCCAGCTCTTGTCTGGTCATCCAGACAGCCTCGCAGCCGATGACTGCGGTCGCACTCGACGGTGTTGCATGGCAGGGATTTGACGTCGGATGGGACGATCCGACGACCGATTCGGTCCAGGGCTGGCTGCGCCGGGCTGCCCGCTGTTCGCACGCGCACTCGGGATAGCCCAGTGGCGGGGTGTACACCGTCGCGCCGCAGACCCTCGGACCGCCCAGTCCGCAATGCTCGGCTGCCCGACCGACGCACAACGCCCTGCCTGACAGCAAGAGGCTTTGCACTCTATCGCCAATGGGCCGGACGTCGAAAACTAGTGATACCGTGTACGTTTCGCTTCTGCGTTACGTCCGAGTGGTTGGAAGTATCGTTTCCGTCGAGAGGCTGGTTCCATGAACGGGTAGCGGCCCGGGGTGTCCTCGACCGATTCCACCGTCGCGGCCTCGCCCTCGATGGCGAGGACCTCGAACACCGACACCCCGCTGGCCACCAGCTTCGCCCGATCACCGACTGCTAACACGCCAGAGCCTAGCCGAACACATGTTCGATCCGACGACGCCCTAGTGGGCTGGATCCCGTGCCCGGCCCCGGCTGCCGCCGACGGGACTTCCCCGGCGCGGACCGGCCACCGCACGCACCAGTGCCGGGCCTGCGGCGCGACGGTGTGCACCCCGCCACTGGACTATCCCGAGTGCGCGCGCGAGCAGCGGACAGCCCGGCGCAGCGAGCCCTGAACCGAGAGGGCTGGGGCCTACCCTGGACGAGTCGTGTCCGACCAGACAGGGGTGCGCGAAATGCGAAGCCTGGAAGAGGAATTCGCCGACTTCATCGACCGGGTGAAGCGCATCGACTGGTCCACGCTGGCCGCCCGGCGCGACGAACTGCGCAAGGAACTGGCCGCCCTCGATCAGGCGGTGGCAGCCGTCCCCGCCGGCGCCCACCGTGGCGAGCTGGACAAGCTGAGCCGGGATGCCTTCGCTGTCCCGGAGCGCCGGGTCTACGCCCTGGACCACCCGCCAGTGCTCGGCCCCGACCGCCGGCGGGAGCGGTAGCCCGCAACCGTCGACTCGGGCAAAAAGTCTCGCGGCGGTGTGGCCTCTCCTAGAATCAAGATCACCTGGTGACCGTCGGTTCGGTTCGGTGACCGGTGACCGGTGACCGGTGACCGGGTGATGTTGCACGCCGTCACGGGTGCGTGATGCAGATTCCTTCTTCGTTTCCGACGTGAGAGGAGTTCGTCATGGCTGGCAACAACAAGCCGTCAATGCAGCAGAAGCTCCCCGGAGGCACCGTCTGGGTGTACCCCGCCAACGGTGCGGAGCAGATCGACGATCCGGTGATCGTGGTCGCCGAGCCCGATCAGGGCCCCACCGACCTCGACGCGTTCGCAGACCGGGTGGACGGCCCGGACTACCCGCTGCGGACGAAACTGGCCCAGCGCGGCAAGGACGTGATCCTGGTGGGCTACGACGACAAAGCCGACTGGAACACCGCAGAGCGGGTGATCGAACAGGCGGCGATATACACCCAGCAGATGCGCGCCAGTAGCAAGCCCATCACCGTCGTCGGTGCCGGACGGGCCGCGCTGCTGACCCGCTACGCCATAGCCCGTCTCGAGAACATGCGGATGGATCATCAGGTGGCTGCCCTCTTCAGCCTCGACAGCACGACACCGACCGCGGCCGAGAAGAAAGCACTCGATGATGTCGGAGCCATGCCCATGATTCCGCGGTCGGGGAAGATCACCAGCGCGGGCACCCGCGACTTCGAGGGCCTCGGCCCCCGCGACTCCCTGGACAAGTCCCAGTTCGACGACGCCCTCTACGCATCGGGCCCGGCCTCGGAAATCTCGCTGGTCAACGAGGAAGAGGGCGACTGGCTGCTCGAACGACTGCCCTGACCAACCGGGCGACCTGACCACCCGCTCTGCCGAAACCCAAAGTGCCCCTGCTTCACAGCAGGGGCACTTTGCCGGTCGGGGTCTCCCAGCCGGACCCGTTGTCTACCACGACCGACCACACGCTGGTATCAACCATCGGCCGCCAGTCGGCCGAGTTCCGCTACACACCTACCGGCTCACCGATACCGGCATCATGGTCCCGGCCCTACCGGTCATCGGGCCCGAACAACCGGCATTCGAGATCACCTCGAGGCACCAACGTCCTGAGACGTCACACCTAGCGGCGGGCGAGGATCCGCGCCCGGCGCCGCTCTGAGGCCCGCTGATCGGAGGCTGGTTGCCGATGGAAGTGTTCGCGAGAGTTGAATACGCGCGCTTACCAGTCCTGAACCCCAGACCGCGACGGAGCCGATCCAGAGCGGTTGCGTCCGAACCTAAATGGCGATTCCCGAGCGTTCGGTCAGCGCGACGGGGCCGCTGCTTCCGGCCGACCCCAGGTCCAGGTGGTTGAGGAGGTTCTGGATAACGACGTACGGATTCATCGGCCGGTCCTTCGTCTGGAAATTCGTGCCAACTGGTTGTGACAGCCGTCACGGTGTGCTCTCATCAAGATACACAGATACATCGCATGTTTCTGTGTATCAGACTCACGAACAGGAAATCGGCATGGATGCACACCGTCTCAGCAGGCGCGACGCATTGAGGACAGGTGGCGGTTTGTTGGGCGTCGTCGGTGCGATGACACTGACCGCGCGTACCGCGAGGGCGGAGCCATGGAGGTGGTCGCCCGCCGATTCGGTGGTCGGCGCCGGTGGCGGCGCCGACCCGTTGACCGTGTACGACCCCGATGCCGATTCCGTCTTGGCAGATGTGATCGACCACGCCGATGTGCCCGAGGTCAACAGACTGCTGGCGACCTGGGTCTACAACGACCAGCCCCTGCCCGCCGGTCTGCCGAAAGGCTTGGCGGACTTCATCGAAACCGCTCGCCGGCTGCCCTCGTGGACCGACCAGGGCAAGCTGGCCAGCTCCTTCGAGTTCAACAAGAAGCGCGGTCTGTATCTCGGCGTGCTGTATGCGTTCGCCAGCGGCATGATGTCGACGGTCATCCCGCACGAGGCCCTCGCGGTGTACTACTCACGCGGCGGATCGCACCTGAAGGAGCGCATCGCCAAGACCGCGAAATTCGGGTACGACATCGGCACGGTCAATGCCTACGGGGACGGCGGCGAGATGATCGTGACCTGTGTGAAAACCAGGATCATCCACGCGTCCGTGCGGCATCTGCTGCCGCAGTCGCCGCACTGGCCCGCGGGCGTCACGCCGATCAGCCAGGACGACATGATGATCACCTGGCACAGCTTGGCCACCACCATCATGCGGACCCTCATCGCGTGGAAAGTCCCCATCCCCGCCGCCGAATCCCATGGCTACCTGCACAGTTGGCAGCTGGCCGCGCACCTGCTCGGCATTCGCGACGAGTACATCCCCGCGACCTGGGAGCAGGCCGATGCGCAGGCAAGCCAGCAGCTCGACCCGATCCTGGCACCGACCGCGGAGGGCAACGACCTGGCCAACCAGTTGCTCGACCTCGGCGCCGATCTCGACCTGACGCTGCTCAGCCGGGGCATTCTGGGCGCGTTCACCCGATTCATCATGGGAGACAAGGTCGCCGACTGGCTCAACATTGCTCGGGAACCGGTCTGGAGCCCGCTGCTCGAGCTGGCGTGGGGCCCGTTCGTCGCGGTTCGGGAAGGAGTGTTGTCGGTGGCGCCGGTGGTGGACGCACCCTACTGGATGTTCGACGAGTTCCTGCGCCAGTTCGCCCTGTGGTACGTGGCCGAACTACGGATGCCCCTGAGCATCGAAATCCCGCTGACCAACCGATGATTCGCCGTCCTCGTCCAGGGACATAGGGTCCGGACGACACGCGGCCCGGCACGGGTACCCCGCTGGATCCGATGAAACAGCTAACGTACCTGCGTATCAACAACGATGTGGAGTACGTGCAACGCGAACATCCGGCGAAGCGCGATCGCGGCGCAGCCCGAGAACTGACGCAGGACAAGATGTTTCAGGAGGACACCGTGGAATCTGCGCCGCCCGCGAATGAGCTCCCCGCCGGGAAATCCTTGCTCGAACGCGCCTACCTGCAGGCCGTCGAACAGGTCGACGACACCGACCCGATGCGCACCCGCATCCTCGACGCGGCCGAGGAACAATTCCGGCGGTGGGGTATCCAGCGCTCGACCATGGAGGATGTCGCGCGCACCGCGGGGATCTCACGGATCACCGTCTATCGCCGCTTCGCCACCAAAGAAGAACTGGTCGAACGCGTCATCCTGCGTGAATTCCGCCGGTACTTCGACACATTCCTCGTCGATATCGCGGCGGCGGCGAATGTCGGCGACCGCGTCGTCCTCGGATTCGTGAGCTCCCTGCGCGCGCTGCGCGGCAACCCCCTCATCGGCGCGCTGATCACCGCCGAACCCGACCACTTCGTCAGCTCGCTGGTCGGCGACGACGGACGAGCGGTCGCCATGGTCCGAGAATTCGTAGCCCATCAACTCCGCCAGGAGCAGCGGGCCGGCACCATCCCACCGGACCTGCAAATCGAGCTGGTCGCCGAGTTGATGGTCCGAATCTGCGCCTCGTTCCTGGCAATTCCGAGCCAGGTCGTCGACCTCGACGACGACGAACAACTCGCCGCCATCGCCCGCCAATTCCTGGTCCCCATGCTCGACCCGCACGGGCGATAGCACGCGAACACCGGCGATCGTCTTGCGAAGTCCGGTTTTGTCAGGGTGGCCGAACCGTCATCCGCGATCGGTGCGGGGATCCATGGTCGCGGATATCTGGGCGACCAGGCGCCAGGGGCGGTCGGTATCGGCCTGGGCCTTGCCGCTGGTGAGGATGGCGCCCGACAGGTTGCGGGCACGATCGGACCAGCCGTATTGGGTGGTGAGGCCGCTGCGGCCGAAGTGGGATTCGGTGTTGCGGCCGAACTTCGAGCGGCGGGCGCCCAGTTCGTAGCCCGCCACGGAGACACGGCCCGCCATGCCGGGCAGCCAGGGGGCGGGATGGATTGCGGCGGCGAGGGTTTCGGGGCGCATGATGCGGATTCCGTCGAGTTCTCCGCCGCGGGTGAGGATTTCATAGAAGCGGGAGAGTTCGGCGGCGGTGGTGACGAGGTTGCCGGAGGGGAGTTCGGCGGTGAGGAAGGCGCGGGCGGCGGCCGGGTCCGTCGGGCCGGATAGGCCGCCGCCGAGGGCTCGGCCTGCCAGGTGACGCCAGACTTTGGAGGGTCCGGGGCCGACCTTGACGCTGGGCACCACCTGGTCGACGTCCTCGGGGCGGACGCCGAAATTGGTCCAGCGGAAGCCGAGTGGTTCGAGGACCTGTTCGCACAGATGGTCGCGCATGGCTTTGCCGGTGGCGCGCTGGACCAGCAGACGCTGGATCAGTCCGCCGGTCAGTGCGTGATAGACGCGAAACCGGTTGGGCGGCCAGCTCGGAACCAGGTCGGCCAAGCCCTGGACGGCGAGTTCCTCATCGAGGACCAGATCGGAGCCGCGGTGGGGCGGGGTGATGAACGGGACGCCCGCGGAGTGGGAGAGGACGTCGCCGATGGTGATGCGGTCCTTGCCGTGGCCGGCGAATTCGGGGATGTAGTCGCGGACGGGGTCGGTGAGCGCGAAGGCGCCCTGTTCGATGAGCATGAACATCAGGGCGGCGGATACGCCCTTGGCCGTGGAGAATCCGCAGAAAGGCGAGTCCGGGGTCACCGGGCGTTTGTCGGCGTCGGGGGAATCCTTGGGCGCATTGCCCCAGCCGTGGCCGATGGCCCGGTTCAGCACGATGTGGCCGTGACGGCGCAGGCACACCTGGATGGCGGGTGTGGTCCCCATGCGGTACCAGTCCTGCACGGACCGCCAGATCGCCTCGATATCGCCGGGCGCGAGTCCGGCGTCGGCGGGGTCGGCTTCGGGTCCGAGGGTGGTCACCGCGTCGATGTCCGGGTCGATCCGCACCAGCGCTGTCATACCTGGGCTCATCCGACCAGCATAGGGAGATCCCGGTTCACAGGAAGCTCCCAGCGAGGAGTCAGGGTCTTCACCGGCTGGCGCGACACACTCCCGCGGTGAGCGTGACCACTGCCGAGCTGGCCCCGTCCGAACCGACCGCCCCGCCATCCGAGCCATCATCGGAAGGCCTCTCCCCCGCCCGCCGCTGGGAACGGCCGGCGCTGGCGCTGCTGCTCATCGGCACCGCCGTCGCATACCTGTGGAACATCACGGTCAACCAGATGGGCAACGGCTTCTACGCGGCTGCCGCCTGGTCCGGATCGCAGAACTGGAAGGCGCTGCTGTTCGGGTCGCTGGACCCGGGCAACTTCATCACCGTCGACAAGCCGCCGGTCTCGCAGTGGGTCATGGGCCTGTCCGGGCAGCTATTCGGGTTCAGCAGCGCGAGCATGCTTGCGCCGCAGGCAATCATGGCGGTGGGCGCGGTCGCGCTCATGTACGGCGCGGTCACCCGGGTCACCCGCAGCCGCGGCGCGGGCCTGCTGGCGGGACTGGTGCTCGCGGTGACGCCCGTGGTGGCGTTGATGTTCCGGTTCAACAATCCGGACGCCGCCATGGTGCTGCTCATGACCGCCGCGGCCTACTGCACCGTGCGCGCGCTGCCGCGGGCGAGCCTGAAGTGGATCGTACTGACCGGTGTCGCACTGGGATTCGCGTTCCTGGCCAAGATGCTCGAAGGCCTCATGGTGCTGCCCGCGCTCGGGCTGGCCTATGTCATCGTCGCACCGACCACGCTGCGCAATCGGCTGCTGCACTCGCTGGCAGCGCTGGGCGCGCTGATCGTCTCTTCCGGCTGGTACGTGCTACTCACCATTGTCTGGCCCGCCGATTCGCGCCCCTATCTGGCGGGATCGAAGGACAACACCTTCATGGATCTGGTGCTGGGCTACAACGGTTTCGCCCGCTACCTGGGCAAGAACCACATGGGCGGCAACGCCAAGAACCCCTTCGAACTGCCCGAGGGCTACCAGATTCCGAAGGCGTTCGAGGGCGGCGGATTCGGTGGCGGATTCGGCAACGGGCCGGACCGGATGTTCACCGGTGAAATCGGTTTCGAGATCTCGTGGCTGCTGCCGGCCGCGCTGCTCGCGTTCGTGCTGGTGCTGGTGTCGCGGGGACGCCGGCCGCGCACCGATCTGATCCGCGGCGCGGCGCTGGTGTTCGGTCTGTGGCTGGTCATCGACGGGGTGCTGTTCTCGGCGATGAAGTCGGGCATGCACGCCTACTACACGCTCGCCGTCGCCCCGGCGATCGCGGGCTGCTTCGCCATCGGCGCGTACGAGGTGTGGCGGCGCCGGGCCGAGGCGTTCGGCCGCGTCGGCGGCGCCGGGCTGATCCTCTCGGCGGGGATCTGGGGTTTCGTACTGCTGCAACGCAATTCCGACTGGCTGCCGTGGCTGCGCTGGACGGTGCTGGCGGTCACGGTGATCACAGCGCTGGGATTGCTCATGCTGGCGCTGCCGGTCGCGGCCCGCTGGGACCGGCAGCGCGGCCGCGGGACCGCGGTGCTGCTCGTGGTCGGTGTGATCGCGGGCCTGACCGGTTCCACGGCGTATGCGGCCGCGACCCTGCCGCAGTCGCACACCGGCGGCGGCCCGACCGTGGGCCCGCCCCAGCCCAAGAAGGCCGGACCGGCCGACCAGTTCCGTAAGCAGCTCGAGACGCTGTTCGGTGGTCAGACCGATCCGCAGCTGGTCACGCTGCTGCAGCAGACCAATACCAAGTGGTCGGCCGCCATCGACCGTTCGTCGCCCGCGGCCGGGCTCGAATTGGCCAGCCGCACATCGGTCCTCGCCATCGGCGGCTTCACCTCCGAGGATCCGGTGCCGACGCTGCCCCAGTTCGAGGACATGGTCCGCAACCACGAGATCACCTACTACCTGGCTCCTGAGGTTCCGCTGCCCGACTCCTGGCGGGTGGATCCGAAGCCCGGTGACACCGCCGCGCCCGCGCAATCGGGTGCGAAGCAGGGCGTCTGGCGTCCGACGGGCAACAAGGAGATCCTCGACTGGGTGACCGCCCACTACACGGCGACCCAGCACTTCGGTTACATGGCGGCCTACGACCTGACGGTCCAGCCGCACTGATCCCTACGGCGGCGTCCCCGGATTCCGGCTCGGCCCACCGAGTCCCATCGATCCGGGGACGCCGCCGAGGTCTTTCCGGGGCGGCTCCTACGGCGACCCCGAGATTGTGGTGTGAGGAACACCAAGATCACCGACCGAGTCAAGTTAGCCGAAGGCGACATCGACCAGTGCCTTGGCGGCGCTGGCGGAGACCTTCGCGACGGCGGGGTTGTGGTCGAGCCACGCGGAAACTCCTGAGCCGTCGTAGAGCACGACCAACTGATCGGCCAGCGTCTCCGGGGCAGGTGCGCCTGCGGCGTAGGCGAGGTCGAGGAACAGTGAGTGCACCCACAGCCGGTACTCGTCGGTCGCCTTCTCCACCGCCTCGCTGGTCTCGGATTCGGCACTGGCGCACATGAACGCGCAGCCGCGGAAGTCCGGGTCGGCGAAGATGTCGCCCTGTACCTCGAAGATGCCGACCAGCCTCTCACGGGGTGTGCGGTAGCGTGCCTCGAGCTCGCGGGCCATGCGCTCGCGGGTCTGGGCGTGGCGGCCTTTGAGGTAGGCGCGGACCAGCTCGCTCTTGCTGCCGAAGGTGTTGTACAGCGATGCCCTCGCCACACCGGCCTTCCTGATCACCTGGTCGACGCCCACCGAGTTGACTCCCTCGGCGTAGAACAACTCGTCGGCAGCCGCCAGCAACCGCTCGCGGGTCGAGACTCGCGCCTTCATCTCCTCAGTCATGGGTCCATCATATCAAAATTAGACCGACCGTTCTATCAATCTCGACACTGTAATGATAGACCGTTCGGTTCAATCAGGATGGTTCCGAACCTGGGTCAACGGTAGGGAATCGGCGGGTGCTAGCGGGCAACAATGCGCCCTTGCAGTGGAATTTGCCATTTCTCCGGCGTGTTGTGCGGATGTTGGCCTGTTGCGGAAAGCGGCGAACATCCTTGACACCTGTAGATCGATCGTTCTATGTTGTTTATGTGGGCAGACCATTGAGTCTGATTGCATATGAGAAGAAAGCGCCGCATGGCAGACGAGGCCAACACGAACGAAGGAAATCCACAGGAGGCACCCATCATGGCAACACCCGTAGTTCTGATCACCGGAGCACTCACCGGCATCGGCCGCGCCGCCGCGCTCGCGTTCGCCGACACCGGCGCGAAACTCGTCGTCTCCGGCCGTCGTGATGCCGCAGGCAAGGAACTCGCCGAGGAGCTGCGCGCACACGGCGCGGAGGCCGAATTCGTCAACTCCGACGTACGCAACGAGGACGAAGTCCGCGCTCTGGTCGACCAGACCATCGCACGCTTCGGCCGCCTCGATGTGGCGGTCAACAACGCAGGCACCGAAGGCACCCCCGGACCCATCACCGACCAGAGTGCCGAGAGCTATACCGCGACGTTCGACACCAACGTCCTCGGGGTGATCCTCAGCATGAAGCACCAGGTACGCGTCATGCAGCAGCGGGGCGGCGGCAGCATCGTCAATATCTCCTCCACCTACGGGCACGAAGGTGGAGCCGGAGCCGCGATCTACGTTGGCAGCAAGCACGCCGTGGAAGGCATCACCAAGTCCGTGGCGCTCGAGCTCGCCAAGACAGGAATCCGCGTCAACGCCGTCGCCCCCGGCGCCACCGACACCGCCATGCTCACACGATTCACCGGCACCGACGAGAACAAGGCCGCCCTCGTCGGCACGGTTCCGGTGGGGCGGCCCGCCCGCACGAAGGACATCGCAGACGCGATCGTCTTCATCGGCTCGGACCATGCCTCCTACATCACCGGGGCCGTGATTCCCGTCGACGGCGGCCTGTCCGCATAACACCCGCCCGCCGGGCGCGGAGCACCCACCGCCGCCTACGCAGTGAACGCGTCCGCACCCGGTCTCAGGCGCCCGTCCAAATCCGAATACAGCAGCCAACGTAATAACAGCAGCAATACCAGCAATCGGCCCGTGCGGCCGGGAACAGGACACAGTCATGACCGAACGCGAGCGCAAGATCCCCGGCCCCGAGCACCCCATCACCATCGAGGAAAGCGCCGGCACGCGTGTCGTTGCCCGCGTCAGCGGCCGTGTCGTCGCCGACACCACCAGGGCTCTGACCCTGCGCGAAGCCGGATACCCACCGGTGCACTACATCCCGCTCGACGACTTCGATCAGAACCTGCTGGCAGTCTCGGAAACCCACACCTACTGCCCGTACAAGGGCGAAGCGTCGTATTACACGATCACCCTGCCCGACGGCGGCGATCTGACCGATGCCGTCTGGTACTACCCCGAGCCATACGATGCGGTCGCCTCGATCGCCGCACACGCCGCGCTCTACACCGACCGCGTCAACGTCACCACCGAGTCGGCCTGACCAGACCGAGCCGAGGCCCGACGGAGTCCACGACAGACCCCTGGAGGAGAACCGTGAACGCCACACACACCAAGCCCCCGCGCGCCGTCCGAGCTATCTCCGCCATCGTGGTCCGGCTGAGCCATCTCGGAATCCCGCTGGGACCAATGCGCCTGATGGAATCAGGCCGGGCGACCTTTCCCGTGGACCTGATCCGCTACGACGGACACGACTGGCTCGTGTCGATCTTCGGGGAGACGGTATGGGCGAAGCGGGCCCGCAAATCCCAGCAAGTTCGGCTACGCCGTGGCAGGCGCTCCGAGACGTTCGGCGTCGTCGAAGTCGATGACGGCGAGCAACGTGAGGCGGTCCTCGAGCTCGTGCGTCGACAGGCCCGGCGCAACCCATGGGCGACCGCGGCCCTGCGAGCCGACCATAACCATCCGGTGTTCCGGATCGAGCCGCGAAGAACACGATGATCATCGCCACCACTGCCGGCCACCTGGCCAGTCGGTCTCGATGGCCCTGAGCCAGGTACCACCCTTAATCGATTGCGCCCACTTCGGTCTTGATCAGTTTCAGTTTCGCTGTGTCGGTCATGTCGGCGCCCGCCGGTCGGCAATCGTAAGGTGGCGCTCTCACGCTGGTTCACTGGTCTGCCCGGCGTATCCGAATCCTTGGGACCACGTTCTGCACTCACAGCGAGAGAGGATTCCGGACAGCGTCGAGGGCCGAGCTAGGCCTGATCCGCGTAGTGCGTCGAAGGCGGTGTCCCAGGAGGTGTGGACGCGATTCATCTGGTCGAGCAGCCGATCGTCGCGCTCGAAACCGGCGGCGACGATGTCGTGCATCTCGTGGATCACCGCTGCTGAAATCGCGTCGAATTCTCGGTGCGCGGCGTCGGCGCGCTAGCGGGCATAGGCGAATTTCGTCGCGTCACCGCCTTTCTGGGCTTTGATGCACCGGCCTTTCCTGTGGCGGCGGAACGGCCCCTCACCCCAGGCCATGCGAGAACTGACCAGCCTCCTCGGCCCAGGCGCTGAACGACGACGCTGACGATCAGCCTCTACCAGACGATCCGCCATATCCGCCCGAAATTCGGCCGATGCTACGGCGACCCCCACTCGGACCGGCCCAGGCGCCGAGCGCTTCGAAAAGGCCTGTGTCGCAGGGTTCATCCGCGGCCCATGCCACATAGCCGTCCGGCCGGACCAGGACTGCTGTCGGCGCGGGGATGTCGCCGAGGCCGGGTACCGACCACCGGCCCGCATCGCATCGGGCGTGGACGACGTCGATGTGACCCTGCCAGTCCCCGATCCGCGGGCGAATTCCGTTCAGGGACAGCAGGACCGGGCGGCCACTGCGGAGCAGTTCGTGGACGCGCGTACCCCCGGTGGGCAGCGTGAGATCGACGTCGGGGACGCGATGGCCGGACAACGGGTGGCCGTCGCCGACGTCGTAGCGGATGTCCAGGGCGAAGAGCATGCCGCCGAGGCGGTTTCGGACCTCGTCGATGTCGAAGAGTCCGGCGAGCGTTTCGCGCAGCGCCTCGGTGTGGGGGCCGGGGCGCATGAGCGCGGTCTGGGCGCGGGTGTTCTGCAGTACGCGCGCGGCGACCGGCCGGCGTTCGGATTCGTAGGTGTCGAGCAAGGCCTCGGGCGCGCGGCCGTGCAGAACGGCGGCCAGCTTCCAACCCAGATTGGCGGCATCCTGCACCCCGGTGTTCAATCCCTGTCCGCCGGCGGGGAAATGAGTGTGCGCGGCATCGCCTGCCAGCAGCACACGGTTCGAACGGTAGCGTTCGGCCAGGCGGGCAGCGTCGCTGAACTGCGACACCCAGCGGGGACTGTGCATCCCGTAGTCGGTGCCGGCCACCTCGCGGAAGGATGCCCGGAAGTCCTCGAAGGAGGGTTGGGCCGCGTGGTCGATGACGCGGTCGTGCCGGTTGACCATGAGCCGGAACCAGCCGGGCTGCAATGGAAGTACCGAGAAGTCACCCGGTCCGCGACGCTCGGTCAGGATCCAGCCGGGCGACGGCTCCGCCAGTTCGGCGTCGGCGATCATGCCGACCATGGTCGCGTCGGTCCCGGCGAACTCGATCCCGGCCAGCTTGCGGACCGCACTGCGGCCACCGTCGCAGCCGACCAGATATGCGGCCCGGACGCGGCGGCCGTGCGCACCACCGACCCGGATCTCGACACCATCGGAGTCCTGCTCGAGGTCGACAACCGGTGAGTCCCACTGCACGGGTGCACCCAATTCGGTTGCGTACCGGTCGAGTTGGGTCTCGAGGTCGGCCTGGGTGATGACCAGTCCGGTCGGATACCGGGTGGCCAGATCGCCGAACTCGAGGGGCAGCCCGGCAAAATGCCCCGGACCCCGGCCGCGGAACACATAGCCGTGTGCCAGCACTCGCTCCATCAGCCCGCGCTGATCGAGGATCTCCATGGTCCGGGCGTTGATGCCCCCCGCCCGCGACTGTCCGGTGCGTGCGGTGAGGGCGTCGAGCAGGACCACTTCGATTCCCGCGAGTCGCAATTCGCAGGCGAGCATCAGCCCGGTCGGCCCGGCTCCGGCGATGACGACGCCAGTCTGGTAAACATTGTTCACCAGACGAAGGCTAAGGGAGGTGATCCGTGTCGTCAACCACGCAAACCCGGCCGCCCAGGCCGCCGCTAGGCTCTGGACCGATGGTCAAACGTGGATTGAGCCGGGATCGGCTGGTAGAAATCGCCCACGAGTACGTGTCGGCGAACGGATTGGACGCGCTCACCATGCGGCGGCTGGCAGCGGCCGCCGAGGTGACTCCCGGCGCGCTGTACAAGCATCTGAAGGATCGCCGGGATCTCCAGCGCGCCATGTCCGATGCCGTCTACGCCACCATCGACCTGTCCGATATCGACCCCGACACCCCGACGCTCGCCCAGGTCATCGCCTGCTGTGAGCGCATGCGCGCGGCGATGCTCGGATTCCGCGACGGCGGCCGCATCGTCGCGGGCTCCTACTCCCCCTTCGCGGCCACGGTGAAACTGTCGGGCACCCTCATGGCACTCCTGCAGGGCATCGTCGTAGCGCCCTTCGAAGCCGGCGACCTGCAATCGGTCCTGCGTTCCTACACAACCGGTTTCGTCATCGAGGAACAGGCCTATCTGGAGCTCGAGCGGTCCGGCGAATGGCAGCCACTGGTCTCGGCCCTCACCGCCGACGCCCCCCGCCCGAACCCCACCGGCGACACCATCTCCATCATGACCGGCGAACGCGACCGCAGATTCACCGCCGGCCTCACCGCCATTCTCACGGGGACGGTCCGCGAGGATCGCCGGTAGCCGAGTACGCCCGATCAGGGGGTGACGATCGGGAATGTCGGCTCGAAATCGTCCAGCAGCGTGGCGAGTTCGCCGAGTGCGGTCACATCACCGTCTAGGGTGATGGCGCCCGAGCGGGCGAGTTCCCCGGCGCTGCCCGGGGTCAGCAGCACCCCGACGAGCGCCGCCTTCGGGCCCGACACCGTCACCCGGGCATCGTCGGCGCGCCCCTGGCGGGCGTTGAGGACGCCGCGGCGCACCCACATCGTCCACTGCTGTCCCGAATCGGTGAAATCGAGATTGACGCTGATGTTCGCGCCGGTGGCTCGCTCACCGATGACGTGGACCGCGACGAAGTCGAAGAGGATGTCGATCGGCATGGCCAGAATCGAGTCCGGGCTGGCCGTCACATAGGGCGGCGGCTGCACACCCGCACGCAATTCCTTCGCGGCGCTGAGGAAGACGCCCCGCCACTGCGGCCCCTCGGCCTGATACCCCATCTGCTCGTAGGCGTCGGCCTGCAATTCCCGCGCCGCGGTATTGCCCGGATCGGCGAAGACCAGTTTGTGCAGGATCTCGGTCGCCCACCGATAGTCGCCGGCCTCGAAAGCACGCCGGCCCTCGGCGAGAATCGCCTCGGCTCCGGCGAATTCGACGAAGCGGGTGGCCGAGTCCACCGGTGTGTGCGGGTGCAGCGACACCGGATCGCCGTCCCACATGCCGAGCTCCTTGGTGAACACCGCGCGCACATTGTGATGCACGGTGCCGTGGTAGCCGCGATTGGCCCAGGTGCGGCCCAATTCGTCGGGCAGTTCGATGATCTCGGCCGCCTCCAACGGGGTATATCCCTTGTTGGCCAGCCGCAGCGCCTGGTCGTGGATGTACTTGTAGGTGTCGCGCTGTGATTCCAACAGGGCACACACCTGGTCATTGCCCCACACCGGCCAGGTGTGCGGGCCGTAGTGCACCACGGCATCGTCGCCCCACCGTTCCAGTGACTCGTCGAGGTAGCGGGCGAAATTGCGGGCGTCGCGGGTGCGGGCGCCGCGCAGGGTCTGAATGTTGTGCAGCGCATGGTTCGCGTTCTCCGCGCAGGTCAGCGCCTTCAGCTCCGGAATCCAGATGTGCAGTTCCTCGGGCGCCTCGGTGTCGGGGGCGTAGAGGAATTCGAATTCCAGTCCGGCGATCTCGCGCCGCGTGCCGGTCTCGGTGATCGAGTCGGTGGGCGAAATGTAGGAAACGGTCGCGCCTTTGGTGGAGATGATGCCGATGCCGCAGGTGATGTGTCCGGTGGCGTTCAGGTCCAGCAGACCGCCGAAGGCGTAGAAACTGCGGCGCGACATGGCATTTCCGGCAATGACGTTCTCACCGATGGCGAACTTGTCGAACGACTTGATCGTGCCCGGGGCGATGATCGGAACCTTCCCCGACGCCACGTCCGCGGGATCGATCACGCCCTTCACGCCGCCGTAGTGATCGACGTGCGTGTGGGTGTAGATGACGGCCGCGACCGGTTTGTCGGAGACGTGCGCGCGGATCAGCTCCATGCCCTGCTGCGCCGACTCCACCCCGAACATGCAGTCGACCACGATCAATCCGTCGTCGCCCTCGATGACGGTCAGGTTGGCCATGTCGTTGTTGCGGACCTGGTAGATCCGATCGGATACCTGATACAGGCCGCCCAGTTTGATGAGCTGACTCTGCCGCCACAGGCTCGCATCGACCGTGCCGGGTGCGGGCGCACCCTCTTCGATCCAGTCCAGGGCGTGCGGGTCGAAGATGACCGAACCGTCACCGGCGACGACATTGCCCGGCAGTTCGGCGATCAGGCCGCGTCGCACATCCGAGTAGTCCTGCACGTTCGCCAGGTCGTAGCCCGCGGCCGCTTCCCGATGCACGCGGGCGGTGGCCAGGGTCGCTGGTTTCGGCTGGGTGCACATGTCGACTCCATTCTTCGATCCGTGTTGCCGAAGTGTTGCCGCGCCTTGAAAGCTACGCCTCGGCCGTCTGGCGTGAATCGGTCGGGTGAGCGGGACACGCGGACAACAGACCATCGGGTATGCGAACATATGTTCGTGTCCGGTTCGATCACGAGGATGAGCGCGCGCCCCGAGCGGGCGGCGATTCTGCATGCCGACCTGGACTCCTTCTATGCGTCGGTGGAGCAGCGCGACAGTCCGCGGCTGCGGGGGCGGCCGGTGCTCGTCGGCGGCGGGGTCGTGCTGGCCGCCAGTTACGAGGCGAAGGCGTTCGGGGTGCGGACGCCCATGAATGTGCGTCAGGCACTGAGCTTGTGCCCCACTGCGATCGTGGTGCCGCCGCGGATGTCGGCGTATTCGGAGGCCAGCAAGGCGGTGTTCGAGATCTTCCGCGACACCACGCCCGAGGTGGAGGGCATCTCCATCGACGAGGCATTTCTCGATGTGGCCGGACTGTGGCGGATCGCCGGCACTCCGGTCGATATCGCGCGCGGGCTGCGGGCGCGGGTGCGCGCGGAGGTCGGACTGCCCATTTCGGTCGGGGTGGCGCGCACGAAGTTCCTGGCCAAGGTGGCCAGCGCGGTATCCAAACCCGATGGGCTGCTGGAGGTTCCACCCGACCGGGAGCTGGAATTCCTGCATCCGCTGCCGGTGGAACGCCTGTGGGGCGTCGGCGAGGTGACCGCGCGGGAGCTGCGTGAACGCGGCATCACCAAGGTCGGGCAGCTCGCGGACCTGGGTGAGGGGCCGCTCGCGGCAGTGCTCGGCCCGGCCACGGGCAGGCATCTGCACGCCCTGTCGTGGGCGCGGGACCCGCGCCGGGTGGACACCGGGCGGCGCCGGCGCTCGATCGGCGCGCAGCGGGCGCTGGGCCGCCGCCATCGCAGCGACGAGGAACTCGAGGGGTACCTGCACGGACTGGCCGACCGGCTCGGGCACCGGCTGCGCAAAGCCCGGCGGGTGTGCCGAACGGTGGTGCTGCGCATGCGTTTCGACGATTTCACGCGCGCCACCCGCTCGCACACGCTGGCCGAGGCGACCGACAGCGGCGAGACCGTTCTGCGGGCGGCGCGCACTCTGCTGTCCGCGACCATGCCGCTGATCCGGGAGCGCGGCGGCCTCACTCTCATCGGTCTGTCCCTGACCAATCTGGACGACGCCGACACCATGCAGCTGTCGCTGCCGTTCGAGCCGCGCGCGGAATCCACCCTCGATTCGACTCTGGACGCACTGCGCGATCGCTTCGGCGCGGGCACCGTCACGCGTGCGGCCCTGCTGCGGAAGGGCGAAGGGCTCTCGGTGCCAATCCTTCCCGACTGATCGGTCCTGTTCGGCCGCGCGGGTAGCCTGTGACGCATGGCTCTCGACCACGGCGAACCGGGCGACGCGCCCTCGACTCCCCCGCCGCTGACCCCCATCGCGATCACCACCCGGCCGTCCGCGGCGGATGAGGCCAGAACCGTTGCCGCGGCGACGAATACGGCCACCCTGGCCACCCTGTCGGCAGACGGCGGCCCCTGGGCCAGTTTCGTCACGTATGGACTGCTTGCGGGACAACCGGTCCTGTGTGTGTCCCGGATGGCCGAGCACGGCCGAAACCTGGCCGGCGATCCGCGCGCCAGCCTGTCCATCGTGACCCCGGAGTTGCCGGAGGACCCGCTGGCCGGAACGCGATTGACGCTCGCCGGTGTCGCCGAACGCCCGCAGGGCGAGGAGGCGGTGGCGGCCCGCGAGGCCCACCTGGCCGCGGTCCCGGCGGCCAAGACCTACATCGACTTCAGCGATTTCACGGTGTGGGTACTGCGTGTGCAGCGGGCCCGCTGGGTCGGCGGGTACGGCCGCATGGATTCCGCGACCGCCGACGAATACGCGGCCGCCCAGGCCGATCCGATCATCCCCGGTGCGGCCCGTGCCATCGCGCATCTCAATGACGATCACGCGGACGCGTTGCTGGACATGGCCCACGCCCGCGGCGGCTATCCGGACGCGACCGCCGCGGTCTGTGAACGCGCCGACCGCTTCGGCCTCGACCTGCGGGTCACCACCCCGCGTGGCATCGCGGTCACCCGTATCGGCTATCTCGCACCGATCGACAACATCGCCGAGTTGCGCGCGGCCACTGTCGATCTGGCCCGGGTCTCGCGACCGGAGTGACCGAGCGGACCATGCCGCAGCGATAATCGTCAGTGCGCGGTCTGGGAGGCGGCGGCGGTCTCGTCGAGGTCGGCGAGCGAAAGCAGGTGGCGGGGTGGGGAATCCCGAATGATGCTGGACCGCACGTCCAGACGCCCGTTGACGTGGAGCAGTTCGCCGGAGGCGAGCAGCCGCCATCCGGGGTCGTCGTCCATGCGTTCGCTGGCGATGACGACAGCAGGATAGTCGGTCAGCGCGCCACTGCTGGTGCGAATGCCCCGATGACGGTGACTCGCGTGGTCGAGCCGCCGATCGCCTTGTGCGCCACCGGCGGCGCGCTCGAGGACATACAGGTCGTGGGTGCCGGGATAGCGCAGGGCCCACAGCTCGGTCGCGGTGGTGAGGATCAGGTTGAGCGCATAGAGCGGCAGCCGGTCGGCGATCCAGCCGACCGCGTCGGTGATGCCCGCGGTGACATCGCCCGCATGATGGTCGATCCGGGCGGTGATCAGGGCGAAGAAACGCTCGGAGTCGGTGTCGCCGTGGACGAGTCGGCGATAGTCACCGAGTTCGTGATCCAGCTCGTCGAGTCCCTGCAGCACCCCGTTGTGCGCAAACAGGCGCCCGTGCTGCTCGAACGGATGGGTATTGCGCGTCTTCAGCCCGCCCGTGGAGGCGAAGCGAACATGCGCGACGAAGGTTTCGGATTCGCATTCGCGGGCCTCCTGCGCGAAGAGCCGGTCCTCATAGGCGGCGATCGGCTGCTTCTCCACCAGCGGCGCGCCCGCCGCGGTGAAGGTGCCCAGGCCGACGCCGTCGGGTTCGCGGTGACTTTGCTGGGACAGGCTGTCCGGCGCGTTCAGCAACCAGAAGGTGGCGTGCACCCGCTGCGGGGCGGCCGAGAGTCCGAACAGACGACACATGACCAACTCCTCTCACGAGAGGCGAAGACGCGCGGACTGGACGACAGCACGGCCGGGCTGAGGGATGATTGGGCCATGTCGGACACGCCGTCGGTGCTCACGCATCATCGTATGCCCGAGCATGACGCCATGCGCCTCTCGGGCACGGTGGAAGCCATGATGTGGATCCACCGCAACTGCGTCGAGGGCGACGGTGCCACCGAGCAGTCGTGTGGTCGCCGACAGCAGTTACTGGAGCTGCGCATGAAGAGCCGGTGGACCTGGCCGCTTCCGAAACCGGATGCGGAATGGCGGTTGCAGCACTGAGGCGGATTCGCCGCCGGGAGCGGAATACCCACGGCGGCAACACAGTTGATGCCGACCATGACCGACGTTGCGCGTCAGCGACTGCACGAAGAAGTGATCGAGCAATTCCGGGCCGGGGGCGGACAGGTCGGCGGGCAGTTCGCCGAGCGTGATCTCCTGTTGCTGACCACCACCGGGGCCCGCACCGGGCAGGGCCGCACCTGGCCGCTGGCCTATCAACGCGACGGCGACCGCCTGGTGGTCTTCGCCGCCAACGGCGGCCGGCCGCACCGGCCGGGCTGGTATCACAACCTGGTGGCAAATCCGGCCGGGACGGTCGAGGTGGGCACCGAGACCTGGCCGGTCACCGCCGTGGTCGCGAGTGGGGACGAGCGGGCGCGGCTGTGGGACCGGCAGCTCGAGATGACACCCTTCATGGCCGATTTCCAAGCAAAAGTGGAGTGGGAGATTCCCGTCGTCGTGCTGACCCGCACGGCCGCCGCGTGAAAATGTCGCGTTTCGCCCGATCACGGCAAGACCCCTGACACGATTTCCGCCGGCGTTCCGTGGGGCTTGCGAGCGACCTCCCCGCAAGCCCCCATCACATCGGTGGCGGAAGGCCAGCGGCGGTCGCGGAAGGTGCGGCGGAGGTCGTCGGTCCATTCGAACGGGACCTCCCAGGGGATGAAGTGGCCGCCGTGATCGTGGGCGGTCACATTCACGAGGTGGTACCAGGCGCCGCGGTCGCTGTCGCGGAACTGCTGGGCGCGTTGGGCAGTGGTGACACCGGGCGGGTTCTCGTGGGCGACGAAGGTGAGGCCGGTGGGTGCCTCGATCACGGGCCAGCGGTCGTGGGACGGGGTCCAGGGGTAGCGATTGTGGTTGGCGTAGAGGCGCATCGAGCTGCCGATGCAGTTGGTCGCCCAGTAGATGGTCGCGTGGGTCAAGACCTCGTCTTTGCTGAATACGGATTCGAAGTCGCCGCCGCGGTGGTCGCTCCAGCGCATCCAGCGCTCCAGGATCCAGGCCAGCATGCCCGCGGGTGAATCCGACAGGCCGTGCGCCAGGGTGGCGGGGGCGAGCATCTGGGCGGACAGGTGGACCGCGAATCGCTTCTCCAGCTCGATGATTCGCGCGTGCACGTCGCCGGGCAGGCCCTCGGGAATCGGGCGGCCGCCGGTGATGTCCCAGGCGCGTTCGCCGTTGAACAGGTCCAGGCGCTGACCGGAGCCGATATGGATGCCGTAGAGGGCGTCGGCGTATTTGTGGCCGAGCTGGCCGGTGACCAGGGCGCCGACATCGCATCCGGCGGCGGCGTAGGTGCGATGGCCCAGCACATCGGTCATGAGGGTGTGCCAGAGGTCGGCGATCTTCCAGAAGTTCAGATCCGGGCGCGACGGTACCGGGGTGGAGAAACCGAAACCGGGCAGCGAGGGGACGATGACCTCGAACGCGTCCGCGGGATCACCGCCGTGCGCAGCCGGATCGGCCAGCGGGTCGATCACTGTGGACCAGTGCCAGAAGGTCCAGGGCCAGCCGTGGGTGAGGATCAGCGGGATCGGGTTGTCGCCGACGCCAGGTTTGCGCAGGAAGTGAATGGGGACGCCGTCCACCTCGACCCGGTAGTGCTCGTAGGCGTTCATGGCCTTTTCCTGTGCGCGCCAATCGAAGTCGGTACGCCAGTGATCGACCAGCTCGCGCAGATAGGCGGTGGGCACACCGTAGTGGCCGTCGGCATTGCCGTCGTCGTCGAACCAGCGGGTCCGGGTCAGGCGCTGTCGGAGGTCGTCGAGAATGTCGTCGGACACGTGAATCGGGGTCTGCTGCAACGGGAGCACATAGTCAATCTAGGGTCGGGGACATGCCAGATCCGACGGAGGTCACCGAGCCGGTGGAACAGACCGCGGTGATCGCGGTGCCCGACGAGGTGCGCGGCGAATTGCGACGCGGGGTGCGCAGTGTGCTGGTCGACGCGGCGGCGCTGCGTCTGGTACGCGATCGTTTCGACGAGGTGCAGGCCGGATCGCTGCGGCGGTATCTCGAGGCGTCGCAGTCGGCGAATACCTTGCGCGCGTACCGGACCGACTGGATCGCGTGGGCGGCCTGGTGCGCGGCGGAAGCGCGGCAGGCGCTACCGGCGGACGCCCTGGACGTGGCGGTGTATCTGGCCGCGGCGGCGGACGCGCGGCGGGAGAACGGCGAATGGGCCTTCAGCGCCGCCACTTTGGAGCGCAAGGCCGCGGCGCTGGCCGCCGTGCACGCCGCCAACGGATTGCCCTCCCCCACCCGCGCCGACGTGGTGCGGCTGACCCTGCGCGGTATCCGCCGCACCCGGCGCAGCCGTCCCAAGCGGAAGCGGCCGGTGCTGCTGCACACCCTCGATCAGCTGCTGAACGAGTTGCCGGCCGCGCAGTGGCCCACCGAACCGGCCCGCCGCCGCGACACACTGCTGTTGCTGGTCGGATTCGCTGGGGCGCTGCGCCGCAGTGAGATCGCCGCGCTGCGGGTCGCCGATGTCGCGGTCACCACCGACCACACCACCGGCGAGCCGCTGCTGCTGATCCAGCTGCCCGCCACCAAGACCGACGCCACCGGCGTGAACGAACAACGCGTCGCCCTGCCCCGCGGCCAGCGCCCGCACACCTGCCCCGTCTGCGCCTTCGCCGACTGGACCCGCCTGCGCGAGGCGCACGCCGCCACCGACCTGCGCGCCTGGCTCGACGCCACCCCGCCGCCCGACCCCCACATCCACCGCTGCCACGGCTTCGCCGGCACCACCCTCACCGACCCGAATCTGCCGCTGTTCCCGGCCATTTCACGCCACGGCGGCATCGCCGCCACCGCCATGTCCGGCCGCGCGGTCGCCGAACTCGTCAAGCGCTACGCCGCCCGCGCCGGCCTCGACCCCACCCTGTTCTCCGGTCACTCCCTGCGCGCCGGCTTCGCCACCCAGGCCGCCCTCGGCGGCGCCAGCGACCGCGAGATCATGCGCCAGGGCCGCTGGTCCAACCCCCGCACCGTCCACGGCTACATCCGCACCGCCAACCCACTCGAGGACAACGCCGTCACGAAACTGGGCTTGTAGCGGCGATTTCGACCGGCGGTCTACCTCTGATCGGCCATCGCTGCGGCGGCCGCGATGCGCTGCTGACGTTTGCCGCCCTTGATGGCCGCGTAGGAGCCGGGTTTGCGGGCTTCGCGGGCGAGGCCCCACACGGTGGATTTACAGATCGCCTCCTTGACGGTGGCGGCAACGCGGCCGGCGAGGTAGGCCCGACGGGCGGTGTCGTCGAAGTGGGCCAGCTGCACGGTCGCGCGTTTGCGGCCCAGGCTGATGCACTGGCCGACGAACGCGATATCGATTGCGGCGGGCTCGGATTCGGCGAGGCGGCTCAGGATGGTTCCGGCAGCGTGGGCGCCGAGCGGGACGGCGGCCTGGCAGCTCATGCGCAGGGGTTGGCCGGAGGGGGCGGCGGCGTCACCGGCGGCCAGGATGTGGGGATCGTCGACGCTGGTGAGGGTTTCGTCGGTGAGCAGGCGGCCGGCGGCGTCGGTGCTCAGGCCGCTGCGGGCGGCCAGGTCCGGGACGCCGAAACCGGCCGTCCACACCGTGATCGGGCTGGGCAGTTCGCGACCGTCGGCCAGCACGACGCTGTGCGGGTGAACGGCGGTGACCTTGGCATCCGGACCGTCGACGATGGTCACGCCGAGTGTGGTCAGTTGCCGGGCGACCGAGCGGCGGGCGGTCGTCGTCAGGTACGGGCCGAGCAGGCCACCGCACACCAGGGTGACCGGGCGGCCCTGCTCGGCGAGCTCGGCGGCGGTCTCGATGCCGGTGGGCCCGGCACCGACCACTGTCACCGGTGCGGCCGCGTCCGCACCGGCCAGCGCGTCGCGCAGTTGCTCGGCGTGCTCGAATTCCGCGATGTCGTAGGCGTATTCGGCTGCGCCCGGGACGGCCGGGGCCGCCCCGTGGCTGCCGACGGCGTAGATGAGGTAGTCGTAGGCCACATTGCCTCCGCTCTTCAGCGCCACGCTGCGCCGCACCCCATCGATCACCGTCGCCTCATCGACGATCAGCCGGATCCCCGCGCCGAGCAGCGCGTCGTACTCGACCACGGCGGAGCCGGAGCCGGCGACCAACTGGTGCAACCGAATTCGCTCCACGAACTGCGGCCGCGGATTGATCACCGTGATCTCCACGTCCTCCCGAGTCCGCAACCGGTTGGCTGCGATGATCCCCGCATATCCGCCGCCGACCACGACGACCCTGACGACCCGTTCCATGTCCGCCCTCCTTCACCGTTGGTGGTTTCGGACATGAAGACACCATTCGAGCCCGATGTGTGACATCGCGGCGCGTGTCGGTGACGCGGCTCACCGCGGCGCCGACGTCACCGTGGCCGTCGCTTGCGGGCCGTGAGTGCCTCGGACCAGTTCAGGGCAGGCGGCCAGGACGGGCCGTCGATGACCGGAATGTGCGGAGCGTGGCGGGTGACGGCCGCGGCCAGGCTCTGGCGCGATACCCGCCAGCCCGTCATGCGGCGGTATGCCCAGCGGATGGTGCCGTCGGCACCGGGGATCAGGTCGGCGCGACCGGCGTCGCGCAGGAGCCGGGCCGACGATTCGGGTATGGGGCGGGCCGCCGGACCGCCTCGGGAGGGTTGGGTGGTGCCGCGGGCCCGCACGCCGATGCACCGGTGGCGGAACTGATTTCGCGGCGTCGAGGTGGTTTCGGTGAACAGTTCGATCGCGCAGATTCGCGACCAGGGCACGGTCTGGACAGGGCCGAACGCATCAGCAGCGAAGTAGACACCCGCACCGTGGACGGCGAAGACCACTCGGCCGTGCGCGGCGCGGCGCCACCGCCACAGTCCCGTGCGTACAACGTAGGCGTCCGGACCGAAGTCAGCAGGACCGGTCATCGCGCGTCAGTCGCTGGAGCCGCCGCTGTGGGGATGGCCACTATGAAGAAAATTCTCACCGGCGCAGCGTGCGGCGCGACCCGGCCGGTGTCAATGCCGGAAACCCGGTCGACCGCGGTCGGCACCAGCGGCACTCGACGACCGACAACTTCGTCTTCCTTGACAAATATTTTTGTCGGTGAGACTCTGGGGTGGTGCTGGACGTCGCTGTGATCGAAGAACCCGCCGCGGCCGAGGCTTCCCTGGACCCGATCCGGTCCCGGATCCTCGCCGCTCTCGCCGAGCCGGGCTCGGCCGCCATGCTCGCCGGTCGGCTCGGGCTACCGCGGCAGAAGGTGAACTACCACCTCAAGGAGCTGGAGCGGCACGGGCTGGTCGAGCTGGTCGAGGAACGGCGCAAGGGCAATGTCACCGAGCGTGTATTCCGGGCCACGGCAGCCTCTTACGTGATCTCCCCCAGCGCGCTGGGTGCGGTCAGTCCGGATCCGGCGCGCTCGCCCGACCAGTTGTCGGCGCGGTGGCTGGTGGCGCTGGGCGCGCGGCTGGTACAGGAGGTCGGGGCGCTGCTGAGCGGCGCGGCCCGGGCGCAGCGGCGGGTCGCGACCTTCGGGATCGACGCGCAGGTGCGGTTCGCGTCCGCGGCCGACCGGGCGGCGTTCGCCGAGGAGCTGGCGCAGGCAGTGACGACACTGGTCAGCCGCTACCACGACGAGTCCGCACCGGGCGGGCGCGACCACCGGGTGGTCGTCGGCATGCACCAGATTCCCACCGCGCGGAAAGACACCGAATCCGAAGCAGGACAGGAGAACTGACGATGGGGCATCCGTTCGAAATCGAGCTGGAGGCGACCCTGCCCGCGAGCCCGGACCAGGTCTGGGAGGCGATCGCGACCGGGCCGGGAATCGACTCCTGGTTCATGGGGCGCAACGAGGTCGAGGCACGGACCGGCGGGATCGCCGCCATGGATACCGGTGGCCGGCGGGAAGAATCGGTGATCACCGCGTACGAGCCGGGCAAGCACTTCGCCACCCGCACCGGGACCGACGAGGACGGCCGGTTCATGGCCTTCGAGTATCTGCTCGAGGGGCGCGAGGGCGGCAGCACCGTCCTGCGGGTGGTCCACAGCGGCATGCTGGGCGACGACTGGCAGGACGAATACGACGCTCTGCGCCGCGGCTGGCCGTTCCACCTGAACACGCTGCGCGAATACCTGACGCACTTCCCGGGCCGGATCGCGGCTCCCGTATTCGCCGTCGCCATGGGCTCTTCGGGGCAGGCGGTGCGGTCGGCGCTCATCCGGGCGCTGGCGCTACCGGACCCGGTGGCGGTGGGCGCGCGGGTGCAGGCCGAACCAGCGGGCTTGCCGGCGCTGCACGGTGAGGTGGTGTGGGCCGACGACGAGCGTTTCGAGATCCGCACCGCCGACGGGCTCTACACCTTCCACCACGCGCCCACCGGGCTGGCGCTGATGTTCCATCACCTGTTCGGTCTCGACACCGCCGGGGCCGAGACCGCCTGGCAACAGTGGCTCACCAGCCTGCTGGGCTGACGCAGCCCCGGCCGAACCATTCGAATCACCAACTGACACACCACATATCAAGGAGCAGAGCATGCGCACTCTCATCAGCACCGCCTTCATTTCCCTCGACGGCGTCGTGGAGGGCCCGGGTGGCGAACCCGGCTACCGGAACTCCGGCTGGACCTTCAAGGATGTCGAATTCGTTCCCGAGGCCTACGAGATCAAAGGACGGGAGCAGGAGGAAGCCACCGCGATGCTGCTGGGCCGCGTCAGCTATGCGGCTTTCAGCCCGGTGTGGCCCGACATGGCGGATTTTGCCGGGTACAAGGGCATGCCGAAATACGTCGTCTCCACCACGCTCACCGATGCCGACCTGGTGACGAACTGGGGCGAGACCACCATCCTGCGCTCCGTCGACGAGGTAGCAGCCCTGAAGGACACCGACGGCGGCCCGATCATCATCCACGGCAGCGCCTCGCTCAACCGCGCCCTCTCCGACGCGGGTCTGATCGACCGCTACCACCTGCTGGTCTTCCCGGTCCTGCTCGGCGCGGGCAAGCGCCTGTTCTCCGAGTCCGACAAGGACGCGCAGAAGCTGAAGCTGGTCGAGGCCGCCACCTACTCCAACGGAATCCAGAAGAACATCTTCGACGTCGTCCGCTGAGGCATCCGGCCCGGATCCGGCAGCTTCCTGGAGGACTTGCCGGTTGACCCGTGGCATACGCGGCCGACCGGCCCTCACTCCACTATTGCTCGGACATGGCGTCGAATTTCGCCGAAGATGCTGACTACGAGGCGAATTCGAGCCAGCGGACGGACGGATGTTCCTGGGCGCGGGGATAGGGTGTGGGGATGGGTGAGACTCCCCGGTTGCCGGGTTTGACTTTGGCTGATGCTGATTGGTTGGTTGCGGCTGCACTGCGAGTGGGGGCCGAGCGTGAGTTTCCGCCACTTGCAGTAGCAGTTGTCGATGTCACCGGGTCGGTGATCGTGTTGCGGCGTGCCGACGGCGGGATGCCGATGACGAGCCGGATTGCGGTGGCGAAGGCGCGCACGGCCTTGCTGACGCTGCGAGCGTCGGGGGGTATCGACTTGCCTGGAGCGATCACCGGCAGTATCCAGCATCTGTTTGGCGGTGATTTCGTGCCGTACGCCGGCGGTGTTCTCGTGACCGAGAACGGGGTGATTCTGGGCGCGGCGGGGGCCTCGGGCGCGCACGCCAAAGAAGATGAGTTGGCTGTGCAGACTGCTGTCGAGCAGTGGCACGAAGACCGTTCTCACACCGCCTAACCGGGTCGCGAGCCCGCACCGAGGGGCACGTGGTGTTTGGTCGCCTCGAACCTGGCCCGCACGGCGGCGGCCAGTTCGGGCGCGGCATGCTCGAACTCTCTCCAGGTGGCCATCGGTCCACCATGTCATATCGATCGGCCGGAACGGGGGCGACCACGCCAGCGCGTCCACAGGCAAAGAACAGCGGCGTGGATTACTGTGGCCGCGTGGGCTTTACCGAATTCGGTCCGGGCGACGTCGTGTACTTCCCGGAGGGGCCGTTCATCGGAATCTGCGGCGTCGTGCGCACCGTCGACAAGCACCGGGAAGAACTACGCATCGATTTCAGCGAAGGCCTGGTCCACCGGGAGGGCGGCGTCCTGAGCGAACGCCGCCACAGCTTCACCGTACGTTTCGACGAGGTCGAACTCGTCTGACCGTTGGGTGGCCGCCGGTCGGTCGGGCCGTGGGAGGGTGGAAACATCCCTCAGTGGCGGGTGAGTTCGCTGTTGATCAAGATGGGGTCACCCTTGGCGTCGGTGCCGGTCATGGTCGAGATCTGGTGATCGCCCGAGTCGGCAATGGTCCAGAAACGTAGTGTCACAGCGGAATCGCCCTGAGTGCAGGTTTGAACGGGGGGATCGAGTTTGGCGGTGTCGCCGCGGGAGACGAGCGTCCAGGTACAGCCGTCGTCGGTGCGGGCGACCAGCCGGTCGCCGTAATTCCTTGTGAGCGTGACGTTTCCCTGGGGTGCGTTGTTGGCCGACCAGTTTCCTTCGAAGGCTTTCGCGGCGTCCGGGTCGTCCTCGCGGACCCTGGTCCGCGCCCCGTGTTCCAGGGTGAAGGTGTAGTCGGCGTCCTGGTGATGACTGAGGGCGGTAATGGATTCGGTTTCCTTGTCGCCGTGTACCCGTACGGTCCAGGCGGTGGTGGTGTAGGAGTAGCCGAAGGTGGGGTTGTGGCAGGTCTGGTTGGGCGGGTCGAGGGTCAGACCGTCGGCTGTGGACTTGAATTCCCAGGTACAGCCCACGTCGGTGCGCCCGGTGACCCGCCCGGCGGCGGACGAGGTGAAGATGATGTCGCCGATCTGCGGCCCGTCCGGGGCGCCGGGGGTGTTCTCGGTCGCGTAGTTGACCATGGTCGAGTGGTCGGGGAAGTCGTAGTTCCAGCGCCCGAGATAGGCCGCGCCGGAGTCGGGCTCGGCCACGGCCGCGGGTGCGGTGACGACGAATGTGACGCCCAGGAGGGCAAGGGCAGGGAACGGTGATCGGGACATGACTCGCACGGTCTTTCGATTGACTATCCTGAATACACGGAAACTTGATTGCTAGGAAACCTAGTAATAAGAATGACGAGAGGCTTGCGAGATGTCAACGAGGAAAACAGATTTGATCGACGCCGCCCTGGCCGGAATCGGCCGCACAGCTGAAAGCAGCATGCGAATGAATCAGAGCGCCGCCGCGCGCCTGGGCATCAACGCCACCGACATGCAGGTACTGCAACTGCTGCAGTCGGGCCCGCGCACATCCAGTGAACTGGCGAAACTCACCGGTCTCACCACCGCCTCCATGACCGGTCTGATAGACCGGCTCGAGAAAGCCGGATTCGCCACTCGCGTCCGGCATCCCGCCGACCGGCGGCGTGTCCTGATCCACCTGAACGATGCCCGCGCTCGGGCCGACATCGCCCCCCTCTTCGGCCCCCTCCTCGGCACCTGGCGGCGCGCCCTGTCCGCCTACACGGTCGAGGAACTCACCCTGATCACCAGCTTCCTGACCCTTGTCGAGGAAGGCTTCGACAAGGAACTCGGCCCGCAGGCGGACTGACCGAGTTTTGTCGGTTCGATGGCCCGTTCTCGGCTCAACGGCCTCCGGTGCGGAGGCCGTCGAGGGGGTCGGATCCTGGGGTGGTTGATGATCTGCGATCCGGCAGAGCAGTCGGCCGAGGAGATTGCGGAGGCGGTCGGTGCGAGCCGGGCGTCGCTTGCGACCAATATGCGGGTACTGACCGACGCCGGCTTCCTGCGGCGACGCACGAAACCCGGCGAGCGCACCCACTATTACCGGATGGACGACGACGCGTGGGAAACCGTGGTTCGGCGGCGCGTGGCCAGCCTGGCCGCCTTCCACGATGTCACCGTCGCCGGAATGGAATTGGCGGGGCCGACACCGCCCGTGTCCGGCGACTGCGGACCGCGTACGAGGTCTTCGACTGGATGACCAAGCGTCTCACCGAGGAACCCCTTCCCTTCCGAAAGGACGCAATGTGACGACCTCATCGACTCGCGGTGAGCGGACGGCGATAGTGGCCGATGGCGGTATCGGCGGACTCGCCGCCGCGATCGGGCTGCGGCGCCGGATGGTCGGTCACCGTGCTGGAACGACGCGCCGATCTTCGCGAGATCGGGGCCGGCTGGTCGTTCGCACCAAATGCCGTGCGAGCGGCGGACGCGCTGGGCGTCGGCGACGCGTTACGCGCGGTGTCGGTCCCGACGCAGGCTGGAGCGACATTGCGCACACCCGCCGGGCGGTATCTCATGCGATACCGCCCGGGACGTGACACCGCGCTGCTGGCCAACCATCGCGCCGATCTGCACGACGCACTGCTCGCCCACGTTCCTGCCGAATGTGTGCGCACCGCAGCCGAAGTCACCAGTGTCGAGCAATCCGACAGCGGGGCCGTGGTCGCCTACCGCACACCGGATGGTCGAGGGCACGTCGCGGCCGATATGGTCGTCGGAGCCGACGGGATTCACAGTGCGGGCGACGGTGCTCGCTGCGCAGCTCTCGGGCGATACCGACATCCCCACCGCCTTGACGCATTACGACCAACTCCGCCGACCCCGCAGCCAACGGGTGCAACACCTGGCTCGCCAGGACCCGAAAATCAGCCTGTCCACCAACCCACTGACGTACGGGCTCATGACCCGGCTCACGCAGATGGCCGGCGGTGCCGTCGCTGCCCGTAAATCTGCTCCCCTGTGGGACTGGACCCCACCCGCCCTCGATGCACACCACTCCACGCCGGTCAACCGTGAATAACGTGGCCGCCCAATAGATACGGGCGGCGCTAGCTCTTCAGGAACCTCAGGTAGAAGGCTGCGAAGATCAGGACGATGCCGATGTTCACCATCAGGCGTTCCCAGAAATGGTGTCGGAAGAAGAGGATGTCCACGCCGACGAACACGACTATCAGTGCGAGGACGTAGAGAACGACTGTTGGCGCTCTTCCCATGGTGTAGTTGTACTACGCACTGCCGCTGTGGGGGTGGAGGCCGAGGTCCGGACCCCTGGATGCTCTCCAGCGGCCCGGCGGCCGAGATTCGCCCAGTGCACATCGCCGTCCGCAGCGGCGGGAGAGGGTCAGGCGGGCGGGGTGCCCAGGATTGTCGTGGGTTCCTTCTCGTCGCGCGGATCGCGGTCGGTGTCGTGGATCGCCTCCTTGCGGGCGACCAGACCGGACACGTCCGCCAGGGGGATGTGCGGAATCAGCAGGGCCACAATGAAAGCGATCGCCAGGCCGGGGAGCAGGTAGGCGAATACCGGAACCAGCGCATGGGCGTAGGACCCGACGATGGCATCGCGCAGTGGCGCCGGAAGGAGGTTGACGACCGCCGGCGGCAGGGCCGCCGGGTTGGCCCCGGTGGACAGCACCTCGCCGGGGTGCGCACGGAAGGCGGCGTCGAGATTGCCGGTGAGACGGTGGGTGAAGATGGAACCGAAGATGGCGACGCCCAGCGCGCCGCCCATCTCACGGAAGTAGTTGTTCGCACTCGTCGCGGTCCCGACATCCGTTGCGGGAACGGCGTTCTGGACCAACAGCACCAGCAGCTGCATGACCATGCCGAGTCCCAGTCCGATGACGAACAGCATCGCCGACACCACCCACGCCGGGGTGTGTGCGTCCAGGCGCGTCATCCAGATCATGCCGGCGGCGATGATGACCACGCCCAGTGGCGGGTAGACCCGGTAACGGCCGGTGCGGGTCACCGCACCCAGGGTGACGGACACGGTCAGGAACATGCCGATGGTCATGGGGATCGACAGCAGCCCGGACGCCGATGCCGAGACGCCCGTGGCCATTTGGAGAAACGTCGGCACGAACGCCACCGACGCGAACATGATCAGCCCCAAGATGAACCCGAGCAGCGAGGTGGTCGCGAAGGTGCGGTTGCGGAACAGTCGCAACGGCAGCATCGGTTCGGCGGCTCGCGATTCCACGCCGATGAATACCGAGATCACCACCGCCACGGTCACCATCATGGCGAGTATCGTCGGCGAGCCCCACCCGTAGCGTTTGCCACCCCAGTCGCTGATCAGGATGAGCAGGGCGGTGCCCGCGCTCATCAGTGCCGCCCCGAGATAGTCCGGCCGCACGGCCGGCCGCTTGCTGGGCAGGGTCAGATGTCGTGCGGCAATGATCAAGGCCGCCAACCCGATCGGCACATTGATCCAGAAGCACCACCGCCAACCGAGGTGATCGGCGAACTCGCCGCCGAGGATGGGTCCGCCGACCGCCGTGAGCCCGTAGATCGCGCCCATCGGCGCACCGTACTTGCCGAGTTCCCGGGCGGGCACCACATCGGCCATGGTGGCCTGGGCGAGAATCATCAGCCCGCCGCCGCCCACGCCCTGCAGCGCCCGGAAGGCGATGAACTCCCAGAACCCGGTCGACACCGCCGCCCCGAACGAGGCCGCCGTGAACACGGTGATGGCGAACAGGAAGAGCCGCCGCCGCCCGAACAGGTCGCCGAACTTGCCGTACAGCGGCATGACGAGGGTGGTGGCCAGCAGGTAGGCGGTGGTGGTCCAGGCCATGTGCGGGACACCGCCGAGCTGACCGACGATGGTGGGCATGGCCGCGCCGGTGATCATCTGATCGAGGCTGGCGAGCAACAGTCCGGCGGACAGGGCCGCGAAGATGAGCCAGATGCGCCGCTGTGTCATGACGAGGGGCGCGGAATCGGTGGTGGCGAGAGCCATTTCGTGAGTCCTCGGTGCTGAAGGGTGGTCACCAGCGCACGGGCAGCGCGGTCAGTCCGCCGGTGAAGACCTCGTCCCGCTCGGCGAGGGTGGCCGGGTCGACGGCGAGGGTCAGGGTGGGGAATCGGCGCACGAGTTGCCCGAAGGCGACCTGCAATTCGAGCCGGGCCAGCGGCGCGCCGAGGCAGTAGCGGGGGCCGTAGCCGAACAGGAAGTGCGCGGCCTCCTGCCGGGTGATGTCCAGGCGCTCGGGATCGGTGAACAGCGCCCGGTCGTGATTGGCGGAGGCGATGCCCAGCAGCACCAGATCACCGGCCGCGATCTCCACATCGGCGACCTCGAGCGCACTGCGCGCGTACCGGGGCAGGCTGCTGGCGTCGCAGGCGCGCAGCAGTTCCTCGGCGGCCGAGTCCACCAGTTCGGGCCGTTCGTGCAGCAGCCGCCACTGGCCGGGATTCTCCAGCAGCATGCGCACCCCGACCCCGATCTGCACCGCCGAGGTCTCGTGCCCGGCGAACAGCAGAACCATGGCGTGCGTGGCGATTTCGGTGTCGGCGACGCCGTCGATCGCACACAGCCGGGACACGACGTCGTCGCCGGGATCGCGCCGCTTCTCCCCGACCAGCTCCAGACAGTAGGCGAACAGCTCGGCCACCCCCTGCTCGACCTTGGCGCGGTCGGCGACATTGCCGACCGCATCGACCCAGTCCCGGAACAGGTTCCGGTCGGTGTACGGCACCCCGAGCAGCTCGCAGATCACCAGCAGCGGCAGCGGCAGGGCGAGCGCGGCCTGCAGATCGGCGGGCGAGCCCTGATCGGCCATCGCGTCGAGCAGCTCCGAGGTGAGTTGCTCGACCCGCGGCCGCAACTCCCGCATCCGCCTGGGCGAGAAGTGCGGCTGCAGCACGGTGCGCATGCGCGCGTGGTCCTCGAGCTCGGTGTCGAAGTTGCCGATCGGCCCGCCCGAGAAGGCCGACTCCCCCAGCCGCGCCGCGGTTTCCGGCGTGCGATGCGCGCGGCCCAGCCGCGGATCGGTGAACAGGTCCCGCACCAGCTCGTAACCGGTGGCCAGCCAGGCCGGATCGCCGGTGGGGGTGGTGACCCGGGTGACCCCGGATCCGACGACCCCGGTCACCGGGCAGATGGACGGAGGGAGCGGCATTGTCATGGTGGTGCTGTCCTCAGGGGAGTTCGATCAGAACGGCGTGGTGTTGAACGGGTTCCGCGCGGGGGTGAAGGCGCGGTCCAGCGCCTCGAGGGCACCGGCGGTGATCTCCTCGACGCGCCCGGCGCGCGCGAGCTCGCCCAGGGTGTGGGCGCCGAAGTAGGCGGTGGTGAGTTCCAGCGGGCCGATGCGGACATCGGCCACGGCCTCCTCGACCGGCGACCAGCTGCCGCGACCACCCGCGATATCGAGCAGGTAGGCGCCGGAACTGAGGCCCCATGGATCGGCGACCTCGACCACCCCGTGGAAGTCGCCGCGGAACTCCCGCGACGCGATGGCCTTGGGCAGGTTCAGGATCCACATCCACATGCCCGCGTCGATTCCGGTCACCGCGGCCGCGCGGGAGTCCTCGAACAGCAGCGGGGTGGGGTCGTCGAGCGCGGTGTCCATCCGGATCTCCGGGTACTCGCCCTGCCCGAGCAGGCACCGCAGCAGTTCCCGGTGCGCGGCGACGGTGAGTGCGCAGAAGTCCTTGACCAGTACCGTATTCCCGGCCAGGTCGTAGATCACGTAGCCGTCCGGGTGCACGATGATGAAGGACTGCGGGCTGATGGCACTCGCCCACCAGGATTCGCCGCGATCCAGTGCGCCCGGGGTGGCCTGCTGCCACAGCGCGTAGATCTGCCGCAGCTCCCCCACCGATTCCGCCAGCCCGGCCTCGCGCACCGACGCCGAATCCCGCTCGGAGACCCTTAGTTTCGCGCGTCCCCGGTCGATGCGCAGGTGCCGGGTGTGCGTCGTGACCCCGACATAGGCGTAGCTGCCGCCCGGGCCGGGCATGGCAGCCAGCACGTCCGCTTCGGTCTCCATTGCGATGGTCATGAGCTCGGCCTGGACCTTGGCGTAGATGCCGCGTTTCTGGTGGGTGGTGGCGACCATCCCCTGTGCGCACGCCGCGACCGACAACTGCGCGCCGCCGGGCACGGTCACCGTGGTGCGGATGATCGCGGCGGTCCCCACGATGCGCGGTTGCCGCGCGATCGAGACGTCCTCGACCACCGCGATGTCCTCGAGCCGGAACTGCCGCTTCCACGCCTCGAAATCGTGGGTCTTCACCCCGCCGAATGCGCGGGCATACCGCCCGCGCAGCTCGTCCCAGTCCGATTCGACGGCCCGGCGGGTGACGATGCCGTCGATGATGCGGCTCTCCCAGTCCGCCATGAGTTCCGATGTCATGCCATGCCTTTCGGGTCGGGGGCGGGGCGCACGGGCAGGTCGGCGGCGTGGGTGCGCACCTTGTCGAGCGCGGTCAGAATGTCGTCGACGTCGCCGCGCCGGCCCAGCAGCACGCTGTGGTGCAGCAGCAGGGTGTGGTCGCGGTAGTGGTCGGCTCCGGGGAAGGGGCGACCGGCGGCGCGTTCGACGGCATCGGCCCACCAGCGCGCGAAGCGGGGTTTGGTGTGCGGGCGCAGCAGGGCGCTGCGGTGCAGGGGCGCGCGCGGCGGGTAGACCCTGGTGCCCAGTTCGGCGGTGAGGGCCGCGGCCACCTGTTCGACGGTGGCGTCACCGAAAGTGCCGGGCTCGAAACGGATTCCGTATTCGTAGACGGCACGCCGATCCACCGGGGCGGGCACCGGAATGGGTGCCAGGCCGGGGATTCGGGGCAGGCCCGCTTCCAGTTCCTTGGCGCGCGTCTCGCGGATCGTGTGCTGGTCGTCGAGGCGCGGCAGCTGGTCGAGCAGCAGCGCCGCGGTCAGCTCGGACATGCAATAGTTCGCGCCCATGACCGTGCCGTCCTCGACGAGCTCGTATTCCCCGGGCGCGGGACCGTCGTCGGTGTATCCGCGGGAGTCGGCGCGCAGCATGAGCATTCGCCGGTAGAGCTCGTGGCTGCCGGTGATCGCGGCCCCGGCCTCTCCGGCGGCGAGGGATTTGGCGGCCCCGAGGCTGAAGACGCCGATCTGGCCGAAGGTGCCGACCGCGCGTCCGGCCCATCGGGTGCCGTGGGCCTGCGAGCAGTCCTCGATCAACGCGAGCCCGGCGGCGTCGGTGACCGCGGTGATCCGGTCGAGTTCGGCTGCGGTACAGGCCAGGTGCACCACGATGGCCGCTCTGGTACGTGGTGAGATCGCGGCGCCGAGGTGGCCGGCGGTGAGGCAGCCGGTGGCGGGATCGACGTCGACGAGCACCGGGACCGCGCCCACCCGCAGCACCGCGGTGGCCGGGGCGACCCAGGTCATGGCGGGCACGATCACCTCGTCGCCGGGGCCGATGCCGAGCGCTTCGAGCGCGATGACCAGGGCGCTCGAGCCGTGGTCCACGCTGACCCCGTAGTCCGCGCCGTTGTAGCGGGCGAACGCCTCCCCGAACCTCCGCTCCCGGGACTTGCCGCCGTTCGGGCTGTACCAGGTGACCGACCAGCGCGACGAGTGCAGTGCGGCAAGCAGTTCCGCGGCGGTGCGATTGTCGTACTGGGGCCAGCGTGGCCACGCACGCGCCGAGCGCACCGGTGTGCCGCCGTGTATCGCGAGCACGGCGGGCCTACCCGACCACGACCGGCGCGGACGCCGACGGCTGGGCGATCACGTCGAGGGCGGCGCGGATCTCGCGCACCGCCACCGGCACCAGCGGCAGGTCGCCGGTGTACTCCGGGCGGCCGAGGGCGCGCAGCAGCACGAACGGCACCGCATCGGGCCGAGGCGGCAGATAGCCCCTCTTGTTGTCGTCGGCGACCACCGCGAGCACATCGTCGATACGCACCGAATCCGGCAGCGCGGGTTCCACCCCCAGACCGGTGACGATCTCGTAGTGGACGCTCACCTCGTCGTCGGACAGCCACCCGCGCGCGTGCGAGATGTGCGCGGCCACCAGCATTCCCAGCGCAATCGCGGCGCCGTGCGGCAAACCCGCCGCGCCGCGCACGCGATGATCGCAGATCTCGATGGCGTGGCCGGCGGTGTGACCGTATTCGAGGACCAGCCCCGCGCCGCGCTCGTACGTGTCGTTCCGGGTGACCGCGGATTTCGCGGCAATGCTGGCGTCCAGCAGCCACAGCAGCGAATCCGGTGCGGTCATGTTGCCGATCACCGCCCGCAACCCGGCCAATGCGGAAGGGTCGATCGCGAGGCAGTTCTTCGCCATTTCGCACAGGCCCGAACGCAATTCACGCTCGGGCAGCGTGGTGAAGAACTCGACATCGGTGAAGACCGCCTCGGGCGCGTAATAGGTGCCCAGATGGTTCTTGCCCACTCCGCTGTTGATGGCCTGCTTGAGCGAGAGCACCGAATCCATCGCCGCGATGGTGGTGGTCGGCACGTGCACCAGCCGCACACCTCGGAACAGCAGATTCGCCATCAGCCCCGCCAGATTGCCGGGCACGCCACCCCCGAAGGACACCACCACCGACCGTCGCGTGATGCCCGCGCGCAAGGCGGTTTCCAGGTGGCCGGACAGGCAGGTCAGCGTTTTCATCGACTCGCCGGAGGGATGCGAAAGGATCAGGGACGGAATCGATCCGGCCAGCCGGTCGATATCACGGCGGTAGCGGGACAGCACCTCGTCATCGGTGACGAATACCAGCCGGTCCGCGCCCAGCGCGGCGATGGCCGCACCGATCTCGGTGATGCAGTCGCGGCCGAAATAATAGGGAAACGATTCTTCCCCGATCACTATCGGGCGCGACCGCAGCCCCGATTCGTCGCCCGACAATGAAGTACTGGCCATTTCCGGTGCCGCTCCTCGCTATTCGCCGATACCCCCCATCGACTCCCCGGCCGGCGCCGCTGCCGTCCCTCGCACGGCCAATATCGAATGCGGGCTCCCCGCTTGGCAACCGCTCGGATACCCCAGTCATGAGCAGGCGAATTCACGAGCACCACTGCGCGAAACAGGTTTCCGCACCGCGACCACCGGCGGTGGTACCGCCGCATCCGGGCACCCCGGCTCGTCGTTCCACCGCACCCGGCGGCGGGCGGGCACCTAGGGTGGAGGCACGCTGATCTGTTCGAGGGGATGCCGTTGGCCGACAACGAATTCGGGCTGCCGACCGCCGAGGGGCTGCGCGCGCCCACGCTGGCCGAGTTCGTGCGCGAGCGGCGCGCCCGGGCCACCGGCCGGCATCCGGCGGGCCTGACCCGGAAGCAGCTGGCCGAGGCCACCCACGCCAGCTTGGGCTATATCGCCAAGATCGAACAGGGTGAGGCGCTCAATCCCGGCCCGGCCATTCTGGATTCGCTGGCGGCGGTGCTGGAGCTGGATGTGGCCGAGCGCATCCACCTCTACCACCTGGCCCAGCAGCGCCCGGCCGCCTCGTCTGCGCGGGCGCTGCGCGGCGGAGATCCGGCGGTGGGCGCGGTGTGCACCATTCTGGACGCGCTGCTGCCGCATCTGGCGGCGGCCCTCGACGACGGCTGGCATGTGGTGGCGTGCAACAGCGCTTTCGACGCGGCGCTGCCGGGATTGTCGCGGCACGGCCACGTGCTGCGGTGGATGTTCACCGACCCGCGGGCACGCCTCGTCGTCGAGGAGTGGGAGCGCGAGGCCCAGTTGATGGTCGGGCGTTTCCGCGCCTACGCCGCCGGGTCCCGCGACCGCGACGAGATCGAGCAGCTGCTACGCGAACTGGGCGAGCAACCCGACTTCCGGCGGCTGTGGACCGCGGGACATGTGCACATCGGCCGCCACGACCCCACCTTCACGCTGCGCGATCCGCGCACCGCCACCGTGTTCGACGTGCGGGTGCAGCGCTATCGCGGGACCGCGCCGGGTCCGGCGCACCAGCTGTTCCTCGGACTGGTCGAGACCTGATCAGGACGGCAGGGCGGCGAGGAACTCCCGCAGCAGCGTGTTGACCTCGCCGGGGTGGGTGAGGTTCGGTGTCATGGCGGCCCCGGCGATGGTGTGCACCGGGGCCGGACTGCCCAGCGCCGCAGCCAGTTCCGCGACCTCCTCGGCGCTGGTGGCCTGATCGGCCAGCCCGCGGATCACCAGCGCCGGACAGTCGATGTCACCGAGCAGCTCGTGCACCGAGTCACGGTTGACCAGGCATTCGCCAGCCAACCGCATCCGATTGCGCGGTGCGGTGGCCCATTTCGCCCGCCACGGCTGCTGATCGGCCGCGGTGCCCCCGATCATGAGCGAGCACACCATTCTGATGGTGGGCCCCGGGGTCGCGCTGCTCGCCCACATGTCGAGCACTTCGCGGTACCCGGCACGCCGCTGCGGCGTCATGGCCGCCGGGCTCGACCCGATCACGATCAGCCCCGCCACCCGCGGCCGCGCCAGCAGCGCCATGCGCACGGCCGTGAACCCGCCGTGCGCGACCCCGCCCACCACGACCCGCTCGAGGCCCAGCTCGTCCACCACCGCCCAGGCGTCACGGGCGAGATCCCAGTAGCTGAACGGGGTCTCGTCGTCCTCGCTGGCCCCGTGCCCGCGCGAGTCGATGGCGATGATCCGGTAGTCGGGCGCGAGCGCGTCCATCTGCGGGGCGAACATCTCCTGGTCCATGAACAGGCTGTGCCCGAACACCACCGCCGGCCCCGGCCCGCCGGTATCGGTGTAGTGGATCTTGACCGATCCGCGGCTCGCAAACGGCATTCCGAAACTCTTTCGCTTCACCCGGCAGGAAGCGCTCACCGTAGCGTAGATTCCAGCTCGGATGGATGGCGTTGCGAGATGCGTCACGCGAGCGGCCCGGCCGGGCCTTTCACCACGAATGATGTTCTGCCCGTGGAAAATACGGCTAGACGCGCGGCTCCAACAGGTACTCGACCAGGGTGATGAGCGATTGCAGGCACGGATTGCGGTCCCGGGCGTCGAGCCGCATCAGCGGCGTGCCCTGGTCGAGATCGAGCGCATCGCGGACCTCGTCGAGCGGATGCTTGGGCGCGCCATCGAAGTCGTTGACGGCCACCGCGAACGGCACACCGCGCTCCTCGAGGATGGACAGCGATTCGTCGGCCTTTTCCAGCCGGCGTGTATCGACCAGTACCAGCGCGCCCAGCGCACCGACGGCCAGGTCCTCCCAGATGGGCACGAACCGGCGCTGGCCGGGCGTGCCGAACAGGTACAGCGCCAGACGCGGATTCAGGGTGATGCGGCCGAAGTCCATGGCCACCGTGGTGGTGGTCTTGCCCGGCAGCCCGGCCATATCGTCGATGCCGACGCTGGCCTCGGTGATCGTCTCCTCGGTGCGCAGCGGCCGGATCTCCGACACGCTGCCCACGAACGTGGTCTTCCCGACGCCGAAGTTACCCGCCACCAGCAACTTTACGGTGCGGGTGACGGTCTGCGGCACATAGTCGACGACGCGCTCATGCGGAGAGAGCGCGGAGTCCATCGAGTACCTCCTCCAAGAGGGCTTTGCCCGGTAGCGCTTCCACCGGGGTCGGGACGGCCAGATGACCGCTGTCCAGTAGATCCGCCACCAGGATTTTCACGACCGAGGGCGGCAGGTCCAGATAGGCCGCCAACTCGGCCAGCGTCAGCACGCCGCGGCGGGCGAGCTGGATGATGCGGCGGGCGTCGGCCGACGCGCCGGGGGCCGGATCGGCCACCGCGACAACCAGACTGACCAGATCCAGCACCCGCGTGGGGCGCGATCGGCCGCCGGTGCGCACATACGCCCGGACCAGATCGGGGTCGCGCCGCGGCCGGCTCATGAGCGCGGCAGATCCGCCCTGGTCCGCGACATACTGCCGAGCTCACGCCCGACCCGCAGGGCCAGTTCGTTCATCCGGTGCGCGACCAGGCTGACATCCACGTCCTGGGTGGTCGAAACACCCAGGAGCGCACCGGCTCCGGCGGCGGTGATGAAGATCATGCCGTCGGCGTACTCGGTCATGTTCTGGCGCACCGCATTGTCGGAGGTGCCGCCGCAGAACTCGGCGAGCGCCTTGCCCAGGGCCCGCAGGCCGGAGGCGGCCGCGGCGAAACGCTCGGCGTCGTCGATGCTCACGCCACTGGTGTGCGCGATGCGCAGGCCATCCTCCGATAGCAGGACGGCGAACCGGACCCCCGGCGCTTCGAGATCATCGAGCAACCAGGCCAGCCGGTTGGTGTCACTGACGGCGGTCGCGGGCGTACCGGTCACGATGTCATCCCTTCGGAGTGCTCGAACGCGGCCGCTCGACCGCGCTGGGAGCCGCTGTGCCAGGCAGCGGCGATATCGGGTCGCGCGGATGTCGAATCATCCACGACGACCGGGCGCACGGGTGCCGCCACCGACACCGACGCCGAGCGGCGGCGCCGCTTGGGCAGGCCACCGGAAGTGAGTTCCTGAGGCGCCGAATCCATGGCCACCACCGTGGGTTCCGGGTCGGGTGCCGGAATCCGGGCGGGCGCCGGCACGGGGGTCGGTGCGGCAACGGCCACGGGGGTCGGGGCGGGCGCGGCCAGCAGGGTCTCCGGAATGAAGACCATGGCGCGCATGCCGCCGTACATATTGGGGCCGTCGATGTAGACCGAGAAGCCGTAGCGGCGCGCAAGTGCGGCCACGCCGGGGAACCCGACGCGCGGGGTCGGACCCAGCGCGTGGATGTCGACGAGCTGGTCGCCCGCGAGGACGCGGCGGGTCTCCTCGAGCTGCTCGGGGTTCATCCGCACACCGGCGTCGTCGATGATCACCGTGATGCCGTGGTGACCCTCCTGGAAACCGATGTCCACGTACGAAGTCGGCGGCGAGTAGCGCAGCGCGTTGTCGAGCAGCGTCGCGACGGTGTGCACCAGCGGTTCCACCGCGCGGCTCACGACCGGGCGGTCCAGCTCGGTGGCGCGCACCCGCGTGTAGTCGCGGACCCGGCCGGTGGCGCCGCCCACCACGTCGGTGAGGGTCTGCTGCGGCCAGCGACGGCCGGGCAGACCGCCACAGACGATCACATAGGACTGCGCCTGGCGGATCATCTGCTGCACGGAATGGTCGATGCGGGTGAGCGTTTCGAAGGTCTCGTCATTGCGGTGCTGACGCAGCGCGGCGCTGAGCACCTGGCTGACGTCCGCGCCCAGGCTCACCACCGAGGCGCCGAAGGCGCGCACGGCGGCCGAGGTGGCCTCGCGGGCGGAGCCCTCCACCTGGGCGCGGGCGGCGTCGGCGGCCTCGGCGACCGCGCTGCGCGAGGCCGCCCCGGCCTGCGCGACGGCGACGCGGGCGGCCTCCTCGGCCTGGGCGATGGCCAGCTGGGCCTCCTCCTCGGCGTGGGCCATCGCGGTCTCCCGCTCGGATTCGGCCTGCGCCACCGCGAGCTGCGTTTCGGTCTCGGCTTCGCGCCGGACCCGGTCGCGGGTCTCGGCGGCCACCTTCTGCAGCTCCTCGCCGCAGCGGGCGGTCCACTGCCACACCAGCTCCGCGATACGTGACTGCTCGAGCACGATCGGCAGGTCCACGGTGGGGTTGTCGGGGTCCGAGCGTCGGACGGCGGCACCGATGGCGGGCACGACGTTCTCGGTCAGGTTCACGATCATGTCCTCGACCGCGACGTCGCGGTTGGCCTGCTCCGCACGCAGGGCGGCAACCCGCCCGCGTTCGGCGCGCATGGCACGCCACAGAAACAGCAGCCCGACCACGGCGATTAGGAGCGCGGCAGCGAGAACCCAGGAAAGCAGCACGGCGTTGTCTTGATTCATCAATTCTCTTGTCGTCCGGCCGATCCTGAAATCGGCGGAGCCACCATAGCAGAATCCTCTGTCTCCCCTAACCTTTCGGTATCTCCGAGCAAACCGCAACCCGGAGCCCGTGCAGCTCACAGCATTTCACTGCGATTTGCACCCCGAAGCCCCGGTGCGGAAGGACCCGGTCACCCGGGCGATCCGAACCCGAGGTCCACGGCCCGGCAACTGGTCACTTGACCACCGCCCCGGATTCCCTGCTGTCCCCGCCCCTGACCTGCGCCCCGGCCCTGCCTGCACGCCAGCAACCTCCCGGTTCCCGCAGCAGAACGCCGCGTGGCACCCGGTGGAGACCGCTACAGCAAATCGTCTCCATCGGATGCCGCGCGGCAACGGGCACTGCTCGCGCAGGCCTCAGCCGGCGGTGGCCGCGGTCGTGGCAGTGACCGCATCGGTGATCCAGGGAACGACCGCCGCGCGCACATCGATCCGCCGGGTCAGCAAGCCGTTGGCGCTCAGCAGGTCCGCCGCGCGCTGTTGCTCATCGAGGAACTCCGCGGTCACCGGACCGACGCCGAAGGGCCGGCCACGCAGGGCGGCCTCCCAGGCATCGAGGTCGGCGGTGCCGCCGCGGGCGACGATATCGTCGACGAAGTACTGTGCGGCCGCGCGCGGGTTCTCGGCGATCCACGCGTCGGATTCCTGCAGGGCGGCGATGATCGACTCCAGTTCCGCACGGTGCTGCTCGGCGAACCCGCGGCGGGTGAACCACAGTGACGGGTGGCTGAACACCGACTCGGTGTCGACGAGAGTGTGCAGTTCGGTGGTGGCCTCGAGCGCCGCCAGCGCCGGGTAGGCGCCGACCCAGGCGTCGAGTTCACCGGTGCGCAGCAGGTTTCCACCATCGTGGATATCGGTGTCGACCGGTTCGATATCGGCCCAGCCGAAGCCGGCACGGTCCAGGGCGAACAGCAGCAGGGTGGTCTGCCAGGAGCCGTGGGCGATGCCCACACGCTTGCCCTTCAGGTCGGCGACGGCCTCGATGCCGCTACCGGCCAGGGCGACCAGGCGGCCGTTCTCGATACGCGGGCCGGAGATGCCGACGTAGACGATGTCGCGATCATTGCCCAGGGCGGTGATCGGCGGGGTGAAGCCGGTGCCGATGAAGTCGTAACCGCCCTCGGCGAACAGCCAGTCCGAATGCTGGGACGGCAGGGCGGCTTTCACGTCGACAGGTGCGGGCTCGGGCAGTGCCCGCAGATCGACCCACTCCACCTCGGGCAGGGCGCGTTCGAGGATGCCGCGGTGGCGCAGGACGAACAGGGAGTTGTTGTGCGGGAAGTACCCGACCCGGATGCTCATGAAATCTCCTGGTGAATGCGGATTTTCGGGGATGTGGTCACGGTGGTCAGCGGGTGGCGGCGAGAGTGCCGGCCGGGCCGGGTACGGTGAGGCGGGAGCGGCCGAGCAGCGGCAGCACCTCCTCACCGACCCGGTACGCCTCTTCCAGGTGCGGGTTCCCGGCCAGGATGAACGCGTCCACACCCAGGTCGATGAGTTCGTCGAGGCGCTGGGCGACCTGCTCGTAGCTGCCGACCAGGCCGAAGGCCGGGCCGCCGCGAATCAGGCTGAACCCGCACCAGACATTGGGCTGGACCTCCAGATCCCGATAGCCGGTAATGGTTTCGGGGACCCAGCCCTGGATGCGGGCCGCACCCACCGAGTCGCCCTGGGCGGCGCGGTTGGCGGCGTCCCGATCGACGAAGGTCCAGCCCTGCTCGATCTCGGCCCAGGCGGCCTCCGCGGTGTGGCGGGCCACGATGTCGATGCGGACGGCGAACTTCGGTGTGCGGCCGGTGCGTTCGGCGTGCGCGCGCACGCCGTCGAATTTGGCGCGCAGGTCGGCGAAGGGCTCGAGCCAGGACAGGTAGTAGTCGGCGTGGCGGCCCGCGGCCTGCACGGCGGCGGGTGAGGAGCCGGAGAAGTACACCTCCGGGAACGGTTGCCCGGCCAGGGCGGGCGGCAGTGCCGCGCCCCCGGTGCGGAAGAAGCGGCCCTCGTGGTCGAGGGGTTCGCCGTCCCATACGCCGCGCAGCACCTGGAGGAATTCGCTGGTGCGGGCGTAGCGGTCGTCGTGGGAAACCTTGTCGCCCCACCACAGTTGGGCCGGTCCCCCGCCGCCGCTGATGATGTTGTAGACCAGCCGCCCGCCGGTGGCGCGCTGCAGGCTGGCCGACATCCGCGCGGCCTGCACCGGGTGCAGGAATCCGGGCTGGAAGGCGACCATGAACCGGTAGGTGGTGGTCTCGCGAGCCAGGGCGGCGGCCACCGCCCACGGGTCTTCGGTGATGGGGAACGACGGCAGCAGGCCACCGAGGAACCCGGCCGATTCCGAGGCACGGGCGACGGCCGCGGCGTGATCGAGGTAGCTGTAGCCGTCGAGTTCGCCCGCGCGCACGGCCGGGGCGATATTGCCGGGACCGTAGCCGCCCGCGTGGCCGCGGTTGTAGCGGCGCGGGGTGCGCAGTGAGGCGTGATCGCCCTCCATGCCGATGCGCCAATAGATGTCGATGGTCATGCGGTGGCCTCCTTCAGGGTGCGGCCGGTCGGGTCGGCCAGGTACAGCAGGTGTTCCCCGGCGCGGTAGACCTCCTCGAGGTGCGGGTGCCCGGACAGCACCACGGTGTCGACACCGGCCGTGGCGTACGCCCGCAATCGCCGTGCCACCTGCTCGTAGCTGCCGACCAAGCCGATGGCCTGCGGATATCCCAGCTGGGTGAAGCCCGCCCAGCGCCCGTCACCGAGGTCCAGCGCGTCCGCACCCGGCCCGTCGGGATACAGTTCGCGCCATTGCCTTTCGACCCGGGCCCACGCCTCGGTCTCGGTCTCGCGGGCGATGACGGGCACCTCGACGCCCGCCCGCACGCTGCGCCCGGCCGTGGCGGAGAGCGCCCGCAGTTCGGTGAGGGACGCGTCGAGGCCCTGCGGCGTCTCGGTGAAGACGTGCACATCGCCGTGACGTGCCGAAAGTTCCAGCGCCGCAGTCGAATCCCCGCTCAGGTACACCGCCGGGAAGGGCAGGCCGGACAGGATCCCCCGGAATCCGCCGTCGATGACGTCGTAGTACTCCCCCGCGTAGTCGAACCCGGTGCCGCGGAATCCGGCCGGGGGCACCGGGTTCTCGTTCCAGACACCGCGTGCCACGGTGAGGAATTCCGCTGCGCGCGCGTACCGATCGTCCCCGGTGACGCGGTCACCGCGCTGTCGCGCGTCGTCGGCGTCGGTGTCCACCGTCAGCCGCCAGCCCAGTCGCCCCGCCGAGAACCGTTGCAGGGACGCCGAAACCTTCGCCGCGTAGACCGGTGTTCCGAAGCCGGGATGGAAGTCGACGACGACGCGCGTGTGCCGTGTGGCCCGCAGCGCCGCGCCCGCCACGATCCACGACTCTTCGCCCGCCGGGTCGTAGGGTGCGACCACCCCGTCCAGACCGGACAACTCGGCGGCGTGCACCACCTGGTGCAGGTCGTCGAACGGCCCGAACCGCCCGGCTCGGACATCGGTCACGGCACGATCCACCGTGGGGGCCTCGACGCTCGCCGAGCCGCCTGCCTCGGCCGAACCAGCGCCGACCACGCCGAGAGCGGGTGCTCGGCCCCGGTCCGACGCGCCTCCGATACCGTTGCGCCCGGCCCGATTCCGATCGGCATCGACGGCGGGGATCGGACTGCCACTCCGGCCGCGGTGTCGCAGCCCGGCATCGGCGCGGCGGCCGTCGCCGCGGCTGGGCAACCGCCACAGGTACTCGGTCATGCGCGCACCTCCGCGGCGGCGCGGGCGGTGGCGCTGGTCGATCTGCGCGTGCCGCGCCTGTGGCGCGCGGCGAGGTCGGCGGGAGCGGTTGAACGCCATCGGGGTTCGGTCATGCTGCGGCCTGTCCGGCGGCGACGAGGGCGCGCGCCTGCTCGAGGGGTTCGGGGGCGATCCAGGAGCCGAGGTCGAAGTCGGCGGCGAGGAAGCCGTGGGTGTAGAGGAACTGCTGCTGGACGGCGAGCAGCTCGAGGCGCTCATCGGACAGCGACGGGTGCAGGCCGATGTTGAAGTCCGTGCCGTAGGCGGCGGTGACACCCTCGGGGCCGGACAGGGTTTCGCGTTGCAGGACTTCGGCGGCGGCGTCGCGGTGGGTGGTGGCCCAGTCGGCGGCGCGCAGGGTCTGGGCGAGGAAGCCGATCACCACGTCGGGGCGGGTGTCGAGCAGGTGCTGGTGGACGGTCAGCGGGCGGGGTGTGCCGTTGTTGACGCGTAGCCGCTTGGACTCGGTGGCGTCGAGGTCGACCGCGATCCGCAGCCCGTGTTGCCGGGCGACCTCCTGTGCGCGTGCGCCTTTGACGTAGATGGCGTCCACGGTGCCGTCGAGCAGCTCCGCCACGCCCCAGGTCAGGCTCCGCTCGCGCTGCTGGATCTCGGTGCGCACCTGGGGATTCGACTCCACGCCGAGCTCGATGACGCGCACGTCGGCCAACGTCAGGCCGCCCAGGCGCAGGGCACTGGCGAAACCGTGCAGGGCCATGGCGCGCGGGAAGCTGCGCGCCCGGTCCCGCGCCCAGGCCGGAATGCCGACGCGCAGCCCGGCCAGCTCGGCGGCGGAGGTGACCGGCGAATCCGGGCCCACCACAATGGCTTGCGCCTCGTCGATCCAGGTCAGGCCGATGAGCCGGGTCGGCGAGCCCTGGGCGCGGGCGGCCAGGGCGGGCACATTGCCGCCCTCGCGGATGAGGCCGGCCAGATCGTGGTCGAAGTCGCGGATCGCGAGTTCGGGTGCGGCGTCCTGGAGGACGCCGAAGGCCAGTCCGTTGTGTTCGGCGGTGTCGCCGAGCCAGCCGAGGCTGTGGGCGAGGCCGCTGGCGGTGGGGACCGGGCAGCGGGTGTACCAGAGGGTGTCGGTCATGAAGTGCTCCTGGGGTTTTCGGTGCCCGGACGGTGGACGCCGAGCTGGGCGAGGAACGCGGACCGGTAGCGCAGGGCGGCCGGATCGGTGTGGTCGCGCGGTCGCGGCAGGTCGATGGCCTGATCCACGGCGAAGCGGCCGCGGTCGAGGATGAGCACCCGATCGGCCAGCCGTACCGCCTCGTCCACGTCGTGGGTGACCATGAGCACCGCCGGGCGGTGACGGGCCACCAGGTCGCCGACCAGGTCCTGCATGCGCAGGCGGGTGAGGGCGTCGAGTGCGGCGAACGGCTCGTCGAGCAGCAGCAGATCGGGTGCTCGGACCAGCGCCCGGGCCAGGGCGGCCCGCTGGGCCTCCCCGCCGGAGAGCGTGGCGGGCCATTGCCGGGCCTTGCCGGCGAGCTGCACCTCGGCCAGCGCGCGCAACCCGGCTTCGCGCGTCGCACGCGAACGGCGCTGCCCGATGGTCACATTCGCCAGCACCCGCTTGGACGGAACCAGGCGTGGCTCCTGGTAGACGGTGGTGCGGGCGGGCGGGACCAGCACCTCGCCGGCGTCGGGCTGCTCGAGTCCGGTCAGCAGGCGCAGCAGGGTGGTCTTGCCGGTGCCGCTGGGGCCCAGCAGCACCACGAACTCGCCGCGGCGGATGGTCAGGTCGACACCGTCGAGGATCACCTTCTCGCCGAAGGCTTTCCGCAGTCCGGTGATCGAGACCGCCAGTGGCGACGCGGTGTCGTGCGGGATGGTGATGGCGTGCGGGGTCGTCATCGCATGGCCACCTGTCGCCGCCACGGCATGGCCAGCCGCTCGACCAGCCGCACCGCGCCGTCGAAGACCAGTCCGAGCAGCGCGTACAGGACCACGCACAGCACCATGTAGTCGGTGCGGTTGTATTCCTGGGCGAGGGTCACCAGATAGCCGACGCCCTCGGTGGTGCCCACCTGTTCGGCGGCGATGAGGCCGGTGATGCTGATGGACAGGCACACTCGCAGGGCCATGAGCACCCCCGGCAGCGCGGCGGGCAGGATCACCTCGGCGACCAGCCGGACTCCGGTGAGCCCGAAACCGCGGGCGGCCTCCACCATCTTGCGGTCCACATTGCGGACGCCGAGGTAGGTGTAGGCGTACATCGGGGCCACCGTCGCGACGGCGATCAGCAGCACCTTGTACAGCTCGTCGATGCCGAACCAGGCGATGAACAAGGGCACCAGCGCCAGGAACGGCACCGCGCGCACGATCTGCAGGGTCGAATCCACCAGTTCTTCACCGAGACTGGACAATCCGGCGAGCAGGCCCAGCGCCATGCCGGCCGTCACACCGAGCGCGACGCCGAGCGCGGCGCGCGTGAACGACGCGAGCGCGAAGTCCGTCAGCTGGCCGTTGCGGGCCAGCTCGAGCATTGCCGACCACACCTTGGGCGGACCGGCGAGTACCTGCGGCGACAATGCCCCGGTGGCCGACCCGATCCACCAGGCGGCGATGATCAGCGCGGGCAGCACGAATCGCAGCGGCAGCGAAACCCATGCGGGCCTGCGACGTTCGACCCGCGCCCGGGGCGGGGCCAATCCGGATCGATCCCAGCCCGGGTCCGGGGCGGCCGCGGTTGCACGGCCGGCCGCGTTCTCACCGATCGCGCCCGAGGCGGGATCGGCTGCGGCCGAACCGTTCTCATTCTCGGTCGTGCTGAAAGAGTCGTCGTCGATACCCGAGGCCCGCTGCGGGGCGGGCGCGGCGGAAGTGGCCATGTCAGCGCCCCGGCTGCCGCCCGGCCAGCTGGTCCGGGCTGAGTTTGGACTTCAGGTCGTAGAAGATGTCGGCGGCGGTGATGTCGCGGGAGATGACGCCGTTGTCGCGGAAGAGCTCGACGATGGTGGCGAGGTCGGCCGCGTCGCTGTCGGTCGGGAGGTGCGGCACGGTCGCATCGCCGCCCAGGCGGATGGCGTCGGTCAGGCGCGGGCCGCTCAGCGCGCGGGGGCCGGTCTTGTCGAAGACGTTCTGGAAGTCGGCGGGATTGCCACGCTGCCGGGTAGTGAGCTGCTGCACCGTCTGCAGGAATTTCGCGGCGATGTCGGGGTGCTCGTCGGCGACCTCGGTGCGGAACACGAACACCGTGTTGTCCTTGGATCCGATGGACTGCTCGGTGGCGATCTCGACGCCGCCGTTGGCCTTGGCCTCCTGATAGGGCACCAGGAACGAGGCCCACGCGTCGACCTTGCCGGTGGCGAAGGCGGTGGCGGCGTCCTTCTGCTGCAAGGGAACTCGCGTCACCTTGTCGGCGGGCACCCCGGCCTGTGCGAGGGCCTGCAGCAGGATGTACTCGCCCTTGCCCGCCGGATTCACCGCGACCCGCTTCCCGGCCAGATCGGCGACGGAGTGGATGCCCGAGTTCGGGGCGGCCAGGATGCCGCTCTGATCCTTGCCCGCCGGATCGGAGACCGACACGATGCGCACGGCGACATCCTTGGACAGCGCGCCCACCACCGGACTGAAGGCGGCGTCGGAGACGTCGAGCTCCTTGGTGTTGAACAGTTTCAGCATGGAGCTGAAACCCGGTGTGGTGGTGACCCATTCGACGCGGGCGTGCAGTGGCGCGAGTGCCTTGTCGAAGGTGCCGTCGCGTTTGCCGACGGCCAGCGGCCCGGCATTGCCAGGGTCGACGACCTTGAGCACCACCTCACCGGAGCCGGTGTCGGTCGAGCCGGCGCCACACGCGGCGAGCAGGGCGACGACGGGGGCCAGGACGAGGGCGTGACGCCAACGGTGTGGCCGGCGCGTGCGGAACATGGTGGGCACCTCTTCGATTCGGAACGGTCCAGCGATGCCCTGGGACAGTAGGGATCCCACGCGACCGGAGCGAGGTAATCCATTCCGGGGATTGGAAGGGTTGACAGGCCTCCACCGAAGGCCTTATGGCCATTTGCCTTTCAGCTTTCCGAATAGTGGAAAGCTCGGGTCTGCCGGACCGGCACGCCGTGCTACCGTCCCAACCGTGGAAGCCTCCGGAGTGCAGACCGTCGCCCGTGCCCTCTCGGTCCTCGACTGCTTCCGCGACGGTGCGGAGCGCGGCGTCTCGGAGGTCGCACGGCAGCAGGGACTGGCGGTCAGTACCACCCACCGGCTGCTCACCGCGCTGGTGCAGGCCGGATTCCTGGACAAGAGCGAGGATTCCGGCCGCTACCGCATGGGCGGCGCACTGGCCGGGTACGGTCAGATCGCCTATCGCCAGCACCGCATCTATCTGGCCGAACCCGCGCTCGAACAGCTCGCCGCGACCACCGGCGCCAGCGTCTCGATCGCCCTGCGCCACAGCATCCACGCCGTGTTGCTGGCCACCAGCCGCTGGCGCGACACCGACGGCCACCGGCTCCAGGGCGTCCGGCTGCCGCTGCATGCCAGCGCGCTCGGCAAGACCCTGCTGGCGTGGAACGACGCCGGCGACGCCGAGCTGGCCGCGCTGCCCTACGACGAGGGCACCGCCCGATCCGTCTCCACCCCGGCCGAACTCCGGCGCGAGCTGGTCCGCACCCGCGAACGCGGCTACGCCTACAACGACGAGGAGCTCGATCCGGGCTTCCGCACGCTGGCCGTCCCCATCCTGACGCCCGGCACGCCCTGCCGGTTCGCGCTGGGGCTGCGCGGAACGACCACGCTCATGATTCCCGAACGGCTCCCGTTCCTGGTCGATCTGGCCAAGATCACCGCCGCCGACATCGCCGCCCGGTTCGCCGCCGCCGACTGACCCGGATGTACCGATCCATCTGGCAGTCAATGGATTTCATTCGAGTTTCGATTGGTGGACGGCGGGCGCGGCTGACACGATGGGCGGCATGCGTGAACAGCGGCTCGGGAACGGTTTGACGGCGTCGGCGATCGGCCTGGGGTGCATGGGGTTCTCCCAGGGGTACGGGGCAGCCGACGACACGGAGTCCGCCGCGGCCATCCGGGACGCGGTGGAGGCGGGAATCACCGTGTTCGATACGGCGATGAGCTATGGGCGCGGGCACAACGAGCGGCTGGTCGGGCAGGCGCTGGCGGGGACGAACGCCCTGGTGGCCACCAAGTTCGGGATCGTGCGGACCGAGACCGGCGTGGGACTCGACGGCAAGCCCGAGCATGTGCGCGGGTACTGCGAGGAATCGCTGCAACGGCTCGGGCGCGAGGCGATAGACCTGTATTACCTGCACCGGATCGACCCGGAGGTGCCGGTGGCCGAGACCGTCGGAGCCATGGCGGAATTGGTGAAGGCCGGCAAGGTGCGGCACCTGGGCATTTCCGAGGCCACCCCGCAGCAACTGCGGGAGGCGGTGGCGGAGCATCCGATCGCGGCGGTGCAGTTCGAGTGGTCGATGCTGTGGCGGGCGCCCGAGCGCGATATCGTTCCGGTGGCACGCGAACTCGGGGTCGGGATCGTGCCCTACAGCCCACTCGGGCGCGGATTGCTCACTGCCACACTGGATTCGGCCACGGTCGCGGACAGCGACTTCCGGCGCAACGACCCGCGCTTCCAGGGCGAGCATCTCGACGAGAATCTCGCACAGGTGGCGGCGCTGCGGGAACTGGCCGCGCGCCTGGGCATCTCGGCCGGGCAGCTGGCGCTGGCCTGGCTGCTGGCGCAGGGACCGGACATCATGCCGATTCCCGGCAGCCGCCGTGCGGCGCGCATTCTGGAGAATGCCGCGGCCGCCGCGGTCGAGCTCAGTGCCGAGGATCTCGCCGAGCTCGACGAGCTGGTCCCGCCCGAAGGCTGGTCGGGTGACCGCACCTCCTTCGCGGTCCCCTCGACCACGCGCAACCCCTAGTCGGCCCCGGCCGGCCGGTACAGCAGGGTCATCAGGCTCAAACCGGCCAGGCCGCCGAGGATCTGAGCCGCGGCGAACGCGGGCACCGAGGCCGGGGCGATGCCGGTGAAGGAGTCGGAGAGCATGCGGCCCACGGTGAGTGCGGGGTTGGCGAAGGACCCCGAACTGGTGAACCAGATGGCCGAGCCGAGGTAGGCGGCCACGGCTGCGGCGCTCGCACCGCGGCCGTGGCGGGCGGCCGCGAAGCCCACGGCGATCAGGCCGGCGGCGGCGAGGATTTCGCCGAGCAGGTGGCCGCCGGTAACGCGATGGTGGGTCGCGATCTGCAGTGGAGTGCGGTCGAACATGGCGTTGGCCAGCAGGGCGCCGACGATCGCGCCCGCGCACTGGGCGGCCACATAGGCTCCCAGTTCCCGGGTGCCGAGCCCGCTGCGCTGCCGCCGTCCGCCCAGCCAATCCGCCAGTGACACCACGGGATTGAAGTGGGCGCCCGAGATCGGGCCGAACGCCAGGATCAGCACGGCCAGGCCGAAGGCGCTGGCGGTGGAGTTCTCCAGCAGCTGCAGTCCGAGATCGCCGGGCGAGAGCTGTTCGGCCGCGATCCCGGAGCCGATCACGACCGCCGCCAGCGCCGCGGTTCCGGCGAACTCGGCCACCGAGCGCCGCCCCAGCGACGGTCCGGCCTGGGCGGGCGCGGTGTCGGGGGCGGGATCGATCAGCGGACGGTCGTGGTTCGGCACCCGGACACAGTGACAGACCGGCGCCTGCGCAGGACCGCGTCGCCGCAAGATATCTCGTATATCAGGCGCGGCCGGGCTCGGCGATCAATCGACCCCGCCGCCGCCCACCTCGGGCAGCCCCTCGGTGACGCGCAGGCGATCGGCCATGGCGGTCAGCAGGTGCTGGGACTCCTCGCTCAGCTCGAAGGCCCGCGTGGACAATTTGCGCAGGCCCTGGAACTGCAGCCGGGCGATCAATTCCGAGTCCCGGTCGGCGGCGGTGGTATAGGCGTCGTCGGCGAAATAGGCCGACCGGACCCGGAAGAAGCGGGCCAGCGCGGCGATCGTCTCGCGGGAGGGATCGGTGCGCACGCCCGAGCGCAGCTGGCTCAGATAAGGCTTGGAGATGGGGTGGCCCCACGCGGTCAGCTGGGCGGCCACCTCGGCGTTGGTGTGCGGGCGCTCGCCCGGGGCAGCCACGACCTCGAAGAGCCTGTTGAGCCGGGCCGCGAATCCGGACGCGGGCACGGGGACGGTGGCCGGGGTGGCGTGCAGTTCGGCGGCGCGGCGCGGGATGCGGGCATAGAGCCGTTGCAGCGCGGGCTCGTTCAGCGAGGACCGCTCGAGCAGCTCGGCGACGCGGGCCACCGGGTCCGGGGCGTGGTCGGGGCTCATTCGGCCGCCTCCTTGCCATCGAGGCCGGTCATCCAGCCGTGGTCGCTTTTCAGCCGGGCCCAGCGCTGTTCGACCGCCTTCACGGACGGGAAGTCGAACAGGTGCCGGATTTCACGGCCGGTCAGACCCATGGCCTTGCCCCACACCAGGCCGCGGTCGCGGTCGCCGAGGCCGGTCAGGCGGCTGCGGAAGGCCAGCCGGTCCACCACCGCACCGGCAACGTCCTCGGTGGAGGCCAGCACCTCCATCAGGTCCGGGCCGTCCTCGGTGACGATGGCCACCGAGGACGTGGCCTGGAACCGATAGAGGTCGCCGGTGCGGCGGCTGCGGCGGAAGTGCTCGACGAAGGCCGGTACACACGCGCCGATGAAGTAGCTGCCCAGGCTGAGGCCGCCGTCGGCATTCCAGCCGTCGCCGTCGCGGGCATTGCGGCGAAAGCGCTGCAGCGCGCGGGTGATGGTCTCCTGCACGAAGTCTTCGGCGAAGCGGGTCTCCACCAGCAGTCGTTCCTGCGCGGTCGGACGCAGCGGCATGCGCTTCTGCTCGGCCACCGAGAAGATCCAGCCGGTGCGCACCCATGGCCCCAGCACCGCCAATGCGTGGCGAACCAGACTGTCCGCCAGCAGTTTCCAGGCCGGGCCCTCGAATCCGGCCTTGCGGACCAGCTCGAACAGCTCGTGCTCGGCCGCGTATCTCTCGGGATCGGTCATGTCGTCGGTGTCCTCACCCAGCACCTCCTGATCTCTGACGAACACGTTATAGGCGTGGCAAACCCGCCGCCCCTCTTTCAGCTAATGACCAGTATCCACGGGCGTGTAAATCGTTCCTTGACAGACGCTTTCGTGTAAAGCCAGCATTTACACATGACCGATCCCCGACACAGAGACCCCGCCGACGAACGCGCGGTCCTGGCAAAACTGTTGTCCACCAATGCCGAATTCGTCGCCGAGGTGCTGCGGCCCGGCGACGGCAAGCCCGCGCCGTCGGTCATGGCGGCGCTGCGCGCGGCCCGCAGCCTCGACGGCGTCGTGGACGATGTGCTGCGCTCCCTGGTCCGCCAGGCCCGCGAAGAAGGCCGCACCTGGGCCGAGATCGGCGAAATCTTCGGCACCTCACGCCAAGCCGCATTCCAGCGCTTCGGCGGGCCCGCCGCGGGCATCCAGATCCCGCCGGTGCCACCCATGCCCGAGATGCCACAGCTGCCGCCCATGCCGGAGCCGCCCGACTGGGCGAAAATGCCTGGCATGCCGCATATTCCGGGCCGGCCCTTCGGCGGGCCCGGGCAACCGGGCGGTCCGGACCACCCGCAGCACCGCGGCCCCGGCCGGCCGGGCTGGGGCCCGAATCCGCACGGCGACCAGCCCGCCGAGTGAGTAGTTCGGCCGGACCGGACAGGTGGATGGTTACGCGAGCCTCGCTGCTCGAGCCAACACTGCGTGGGGGTCGGCGCGGTGTCGAGGATGGTGAACTCTTCGGCAACGCCGGTGGCCAGGGCGGGGGCCTCACTGCATAAGTACATTATCCAATCGACTGGCGCATGCTCGTATTTTGCGCAGCGTAACGGTTTGTTTGCAGATCAACCTCTGGCGACATTGCATAATGTGCTTATATACTTTGGCTATGAAGCGGGAACATGGTTCCGAGATCCGAGAGGGCATCGCCGAAGCCCTCGACGTGGGTGCGGCGCTGCTGGCCCAGCATCTCGCCCGGGGCACCAGCCTCACATCGCGGGCGGTGTTGGCGATGTTGGACCAGGAGGGTCCGGCTCGGCTGACGGTGCTGGCGTCGGCTGCGGGTGCCAGTCAGCCGGCAATGACACAGCTGGTGGGGCGGTTGGAGAGGGACGGCTTGCTTGCTCGGCTGGTCGACCCCGACGATGCGCGCGCCACGCTGGTGCAGATCACCGACGCGGGGCGGGCGTTGCGGGCCGAGTTGCGGCGGTCTCAACATGAGCATCTGGGTGAGCTACTGGACACGCTGCCTGTCCACGACCAGGTGACTTTGGGCCTGGCCATGCGGGTCGCGTTGCCACTGCTTCGGCAGCTGACTCGTCGCGCCGCCGAACATCCACAGTCCCAGCGCGCCCCCGCCTCGCTGACCACATGACCGAGTCCGACCCGGATCATCCGAATCGGCCCGGTTACCGCTTCGTGGCTGACCGACACCGTCGTCGGTCGGCGAAGTCGTTCGCTGGTCGACAACGTCGTCGGCCCCCGAACTCGTTCGCTGGTCGACAACGCCGTGGGCCTCCGAAGTTCCGTCCTACGAGGAAAGTTCGTTCCGGGAGGAGATTTCGATGTCCACCGATGCCAGTGCAGAGCGGCTCGCGCGCCGCATTCAGAGCTTGTCCGCCACCGACGCGCAGTTCGCCGATGCCCGCCCGGACGAAGCGATCTCCGCGGCGATCCGGCGGCCTGGGCTGCGACTCCCGCAGCTTGTGCGGATCGTGACGGACGGCTACGCCGACCGGCCCGCGCTCGGACAGCGAGCAGTGCGGTTCGTGACGGACCCGGACACCGGCCGTACCTCGGCCGAGTTGCTGCCCCGATTCGAGACCATCACCTATGCGCAGGTGTGGGACCGTGTCGCCGCGATCGCCGCCGCCTGGGCGAACGACTCGGTGCGGCCTGGTGATCGCGTCTGCATTCTGGGTTTCACCAGCGTGGACTACACAACGGTCGATATGGCGTTGATGCGCCTGGGTGCGATGTCGGTTCCGCTGCAGAACGGTGCGCCGGTGGCTACGTTGCGGCCCATCGTCGCCGAGACCGAGCCGGCGGTGATCGCCTGCAGTATCGACTACCTGTCGACTGCCGTCGACTTGGTGTTGACCGGCTACGCTCCCGCTCGGCTGGTCGTGTTCGATCATCGGCCCGAGGTGGACGACCACCGCGAGGCGATGGGAGCCGCTCGTGCCCGGTTGGCCGGCGCGGCCGGCCCGCTGGTTGTGGAAACCCTCTCAGACGTCGTCGCCCGCGGCGAACGACTCCCCGCTGCGCCGGTGTTCGTGTCCGACGAGCCCGACCCGGTGCGGCTGCTGGTCTATACGTCCGGCAGTACCGGTGCACCCAAGGGCGCGATGTTTCCCGAGCGGCTGGTCGCCAACTCGTGGCGCCGGTCGCCTGGATCGCAGTGGCCGAGTGGTGCTCCGTCCATCTCGCTCAACTTCATGCCGATGAGCCACATCATGGGCCGGCAGATCGTGTACGGATCGCTCGGCAGCGGCGGCACGGCCTATTTCGGCGCCAAGAGCGACCTGTCGACCCTGTTGGAAGACCTCGCGCTGGTGCGCCCGACCGACGTGGCCTTCGTGCCGAGAATCTGGGCGATGTTGTTCGGCGAGTTCCGACGTGAATTGGACCGGCGGTCCGTCGACGGCGCCAACCGGGAGGCGCTGCAAGCCCAGGTCACGGCAGAGTTGCGGCAGAACCTGCTCGGCGGACGGGTCGTGTGGGCGTTGACGGGCTCGGCCCCTCTGTCAACTGAGGTCGCGGCATGGGTCGAGTCCTTTCTCGACCTGCCCCTTGTGGAAGCCTACGGCTCCACCGAGGAAGGCTATGTGTCCATCGACGGCCGTGTGCAGCGTCCGCCGGTGGTCGGCTACAAGCTGGTCGACGTCCCCGAGCTGGGGTACTTCCAGACCGACCAGCCGCACCCGCGCGGCGAGCTGCTGATCGAGACCGAGGAGATCTTCGCCGGCTACTACGAACAGCCGGACGTCACCGCCGCAGCGTTCGACGCTGACGGCTACTACCGCAGCGGCGACATCATGGCCGAGATCGGTCCCGATCAACTCGTCTATCTCGACCGACGCAACAACGTGATCAAGTTGTCGCAGGGCGAGTTCGTTACGGTCGCCAATCTGGAGGCGGTGTTCGGTGACAGCCCGCTGATTCACCAGATCTATCTCTACGGCAACAGCGCCCGCCCCTACCTGCTGGCGGTGATCGTGCCCACCGGTCAGGCCCTCGCCGGCCATATCGGCGACGAGCTGAAACCACTGATCAGCGCGTCACTACAGGATCTGGCGAAAGTGGCCGGGCTGCGCTCCTACGAGATCCCGCGCGACTTCCTCATCGAACCAGCGCCGTTCAGCCAGGAAAACGGCCTGCTTACCGGCATCGGCAAAATAGCGCGTCCAAAACTGAGGCAACGCTACGGCCGGCAGCTGGAACAGCTGTATGACGAGCTGGCCCACGGACAGGACGACGAGCTGCGCCGACTGCGCTGCGAGGGCGCCGGCCAGCCGGTGCTGCAGACGATCAGACGGGCCGCGACAGCGCTGCTCGGCACAGCGGACAGCGATCTGCGGCCGGATGCGCAGTTCAGTGATCTGGGCGGAGACTCGTTGTCCGCGTTGACCTTTGCCAATCTGCTACAGCAGATCTTCGGCATCGACGTGCCGGTGGGTGTCATCGTCAGCCCGGCTACCGACCTGCAGACCCTCGCCGACTACATCCAGGCGCAGCGACAACCCGGTATTCGCCGGCCCACCTTCGCCTCGGTGCACGGCCGCGCAGAGGACGGGGAAATCACCGAGGTGGCCGCCCGCGACCTCACCCTCGACAAGTTCGTCGAAACCGCGATAGTGGCGACTGCACCGACGCTGCCGCCACCCCGCACGCACGTACGTACCGTGCTGCTGACCGGTGCGACCGGCTTCCTGGGACGGTTCTCGGCCCTGGAGTGGCTGGAACGGCTGGCTCCCGTCGACGGCACGCTGATCTGCCTGGTGCGCGCCCACGACGACGCACAAGCCCGCAGGCGTGTGGACAGGACGTTCGACCGCGGCGACCCGGCGCTGCTGGCTCACTACTGTGAGCTCTCCGCCGAGCACCTGCAGGTGATTGCCGGCGACAAGGGCCAGACGAACCTCGGGCTGGATCAGCAGACCTGGCAGCGGCTGGCCGACACCGTCGATCTGATCGTCGACCCGGCCGCCCTGGTCAACCACGTGCTGCCGTACAGCCAGCTGTTCGGCCCGAACGTGGTGGGCACCGCCGAACTGATCCGGCTCGCGCTGACCAGCAGGATCACGCCGTACAACTACGTGTCGACCCTCGGAGTCGGTGATCAGACGCCTGCATCGGAGTTCACCGAGGACGCCGACATCCGCACCGTCAACCCCACCCGCAGCCTCGACGACAGCTACGCCAACGGATACAGCACGAGCAAATGGGCCAGCGAAGTGCTATTGCGGGAAGCCAGCGACCGCTGCGGGCTGCCGGTAGCGGTGTTCCGCTGCGACATGATCATGACCGACACCCGATACCTGGGCCAGCTCAACGTGCCCGACATCTTCACCCGGCTGATGCTGTCCCTGGTCGCCACCGGGATCGCCCCGTACTCGTTCTACGAGCTGGACCAGGACGGCAACCGCCGGCGCGCACACTACGACGGTCTGCCCGTGGACTTCATCGCCGAAGCGATCGCCACCCTGGGCGCCCAGCTGGACACCGGGGTCGAGACATATCACGTGCTCAACCCGCACGACGACGGCATCGGACTCGACGAATACGTCGACTGGCTCATCGACGCCGGCCACCCGATCCAGCGCATCCCGGATTACCACGACTGGCTGCATCGGTTCGAGACCGCCATGCGCGCCCTGCCGGACCAACAGCGCCGGCATTCCGTGTTGCCGCTGCTGCGCTTCTTCCAGCAGCCCGCACAGCCGCTGCGCGGAGCTCTCGCGCCGGCCGAACGGTTCCACACCGCAGTCCAGGAGGCGAAAATCGGCCCGGACAAAGACATCCCACACATCACCGAGCCACTCATCGTCAAATACATCATCAACCTGCAGCAACTCGGACTGCTGTAACGGCCCGAAGCTCCGGGCCCACCCCACATACGACGGTTCAACTCGATACAGGAAAGGAACAAAGCATGAAGCGTACAAACAACGACACCTGGGACCTGGCCACCAGTGTGGGAGCGACCGCGACGATGGTGGCTGCCGCTCGAGCGACAGCCAGCAACATCGCAGATCCCCTCATTTCTGATCCTCTCGCCGAACCGCTCGTCCGCGCTGTCGGCATCGATGCCTTCACCCGATGGGCCACCGGAGAACTCGCCGCCGCTGACGTCGACCCCGATGCCACTTGGGGTTTGCAGCCCCTGACCGACGCCATAGCTGCACGCACCCGGTATTTCGACGCGTTCTGTCTCGGCGCGATGGCTGCAGGTATCCGTCAGGCGGTGATCCTGGCCTCCGGTTTGGACACGCGCGCCTATCGACTGCCATGGCCACCGGCCATGGCAGTGTTCGAGATCGACCAACCGGAGGTCGTCGAGTTCAAGACCGCTACACTCACCGGCCTCGGGGCCGAACCGACAGCAGACCTGCGGATGGTGCCCATCGATCTGAGGCGCGACTGGCCCGCCGCACTACAGCGAGCCGGGTTCGACACCGACCGACCCACCGCATGGATCGCCGAAGGCCTGTTCCCCTATCTGCCACCGGACGGTCAAGACCGGCTGCTCGACAACATCACCGCACTCAGCGCCATCGGCAGCAGATTGGCGACCGAGACCTTCATGGGCGGCACCACACCTGTCGACGTCGCTGAAGAAAGAATGCGGAACGTCGCCCGAGGATGGCGTGAGCACGGTATCGACATAGAGATTCCGGACCTGGCATATCTCGGCGAGCGCAACGACGTCGCAACGTACCTGGGAAGCCGCGGCTGGGATTCTGCGGGCACGACCATGCGGGACCTGTTGGCCGCTAACGGACTACCCGCGATATCAGAGACCAACCACGAAGCGTCCCTTGCCGACAATCGCTACTACACCTCGATATACACCCATCCACACCACCCGCCGACGGCCTTACCGGCCTGATCAGGGTCAGACCTGAACACGCCAGAAGCCTGCCACCGCGATTGCGGGCGAGTTGAAATCCCGCGACACACACCGGTATTCCGCCCCGAGCAGTCCGCGTTCGTCATCGTCCTCGCGGATCCGCGGCCCGCGGTTCCGGGGTACTCGCGCAGGAGGCGGCGATGCGGTGGCGCGCGAGACAGCCGACCTTTCCCAGCGCGCACCGGGATTCGACGGTCTCCGCGGAACGCCGGGCACGCGGCGGCGTCGCATCGGCGGCGCCGGTGGGTTCATCCACCGCCAGGACCGGACTATTCGGTCGAACCTCGGGTTGGGTGGGCGCGCGTCGGCAATAATGCCGGACGCCTGCCCGATTCGCTGCCCGCCGAATGAGGAGCCCATGCGCACGCACCGCCGCCATGCCGTTGCCATCCTGGCCGCCGCCACCGCCTTGTTCGCGACCGGCGCTCCCGCCGGTGCGATGCCCGCGGCAGCGGAGCTGCCCGCACTGGGCGCCGACTTCCACTGGGGTGTGGCCGCGGCGGGGTTCCAGAACGAAGGCCATGCGCCCGACAGCAATTGGCGCCGGTACGTGGACACCCACCCGGATTACGACCGCTACGGCGACAGCGTCGACTTCTACGACCGGTATGCCTCCGATATCGCACTGGCCGCGAATCTGGGCGTCGACACCTACCGGCTCAGCATCGAATGGGCGCGGGTGCAGCCACGGCCGGGGGTGTGGGACGAGGACGGATTCGCCTTCTACGACAGGGTGATCGCGGCCATCCGGGCCGCCGGGATGCGGCCGATGATCACCCTCGACCACTGGGTGTACCCGGGATGGGAAGCCGATCGCGGCGGGTGGGCGAATCCGGGCATGGTCGAGGACTGGCTGGCGAACATGCGGACGGTGGTCGACCGCTACGCCGGCGACGATCCGATGTGGGTCACCATCAACGAGCCCTTCGCCTACATCATGAACGAGGTCCGCAACGGCGGGCTGCCCGCCGCCGACGTGCCGGCCATGCAGGCGCGACTCGCGCAGGCACACAACAGCATCTACGACTACATCCACGCCCGCCGGGCCGACGCCATGGTGACCAGCAATGTCGCCTACGTGCCCGCCGCGGACCCGATCGTCAACGGCGCCATGCTCGATGCGATCGCGGCCAAGCTGGATTTCGTCGGCATCGACTACTACTACGGTCTGTCGCCCGACACGGCCGCCGAGTACACCAATTTCGCCTCCTCGGCGCTGTGGAAGATGCCGCTGCAGGCCGACGGCCTGTACTACACGCTGCGCCACTTCGCCCACCGTTTCCCCAGCAAACCGCTCTACCTCGTGGAGAACGGCATGCCCACCGAGAACGGCGCACCCCGCGCCGACGGCTACACCCGCGCCGACGACCTGCGCGACACCGTCTACTGGCTGCAGCGGGCCAGGGCCGACGGCATGAACGTCATCGGCTACAACTACTGGAGTCTCACCGACAACTACGAGTGGGGTTCCTACACACCACGTTTCGGCCTCTACACGGTGGACGTACGCACCGATCCGAGCCTGACGCGCCGCCCCACCGACGCCGTGGACGCCTACCGCGCCATCACCCACGACTCCGGCGTGCCCGCCGGCTACCTGCCGACCCGCCCGCCCGCGTCCTGCTCGCTGGTGGACGCCCTCGACAGCTGCGCCGACCCGGTCACCCTGCCCCGCTGATTCCGCAACACGCGCGACAGCCGGCGGGTTGCGCCGGACTGTGACTCCCCCTCGTGGAACTGCTTGGGCCACAGGCCGGTACGACTCGAAACGGTAGGCGTCCATCGACCGGCACCGACACCGCAGATCGCGCGCAACCGGGTAAAGTGGCTGGTGACGGCCCCGAACGGGTTTTCCGGACCGGAAACCCGGACACCGACCGGGGCTCGGGGAGACCGGTCGCGCAGCGCGACACGCCCGCCGCTGCCCCGAAATTCAGTTAACCGGCAGCTACGCTCCGATTCGGGACATTCCGACCACCCGTCCCGGAGGAGGAGCCTCGATGCGCAGACGACTGCACCGCCTCGTCCTGGCCGGGCTCGCGGCCGCCGCGATGCTGCTCCCGGTAGCGAGCGTCGCCCATGCCACCCCGGCCGCACCCCCGCCCGCGGCCGCGGCCGGCACGCGCGGCAGTCTGGGCCCGGACTTCCTGTGGGGCGTGGCCGCATCGGGATTCCAGTCCGAGGGGCATGCGCCCGACAGCAACTGGATGCACTACATCGACGCCAATCCCGGCTGGGACCGCTACCGCGACTCCATCGACTTCCGCTCCCGCTACCCCGGCGACGTCGCCCTGGCCGCGAGCCTGGGGTCGAAGGTGTTCCGCATCGGCATCGAATGGGCGCGGCTGCAGCCCGAGCCCGGGGTCTGGGACGAGGACGGGTTCGCCTTCTACGACCGGCTCGTCGACGACATCGTGGCCAACGGCATGGAACCCATGCTGACACTGGACCATTGGGTGTATCCGGGCTGGGAGGCCGAGCGCGGCGGCTGGCGCAATCCCGGCATGGTGGACGACTGGCTGGCCAATGCCCGCAAGGTGGTCGACCGCTACGCCTCGCGAAATCCGGTGTGGGTCACGGTGAACGAGCCGGTCGCCTACATCATGCACGAGGTGCGCCAGAACGGCACCGACGCCGACCAGATGCTCGACAAGGTCGCCCAGGTGCACAATCAGATCTACGACTACATCCACCAGGTGCAACCCAAGGCGCTGGTCACCAGCAATGTCGGGTATGTGGCCGGTTCGGAGTCGCAGGTCAACGGCCCGCTCATGGACCGCATCGGCGACAAGCTCGACTTCATCGGCGTGGACTACTACTTCGGCCTCGAGCCGCCCAAGACCAATGCCGTCAACCTGCCCGACGGTTCGGCCGCCCCGCCGCCCGGGATGTGGGAGCTGCCCATCCGGCCCGAGGGCATCTACTATGCGCTGCAACACTATTCGCAGAAGTTCCCGGGCAAGCCGCTGTGGGTGGTGGAGAACGGGATGCCCACCGAGAACGGCGCACCCCGCGCCGACGGCTACACCCGCTCGGATCACCTGCGCGACACCGTCTACTGGCTGCAGCGGGCCAGGGCCGACGGCATGAACCTCGTCGGCTACAACTACTGGAGTCTCACCGACAACTACGAGTGGGGTTCCTACACACCGCGTTTCGGCCTCTACTCCGTCGACGTGCTCACCGATCCGAGCCTGACCCGCAAGCCCACCGACGCCGTGGGCACCTACCGCCAGATCATCACCGCGGGCGGCGTGCCCGCCGGCTACGAGCCGGTCCGCCTCCCCTCGGACTGCCACCTGGTGGATCCGCCCGCCAGCTGCGACTCCCCCGTCACCGTCCCCAGCGTGGCCCCGGCCCCCTGAAGCGGCCGCCGCGACGGGGTTCAGCGGTCGAGTTCACGCACCGCGCGTTCGATCTCCTCCACCAGGGTGACCCCGCCGACCTCCCGGGCCGCGGCCCGGAACCGGTCGCGGAAGCGATCGAGATCCAGGTCCACGCCCTCGCCGCTGTACTCCGCACCCGCGGCCTCGCGGATGACGCGGATCATCTCGTCGGCCAGGGTTGCGATATGGGCGCGGATCAGCTTGCGCAGCACGCCCGACAGGGCGATGTCGGTGCCCACGTCGTAGAGGATGAGCGCTCCGGTGAGCATGGCCGGTTCGGGCACCCGCCAGCGCTCGCCGACGCGCTCGAGATAGCCCGCGCCGAGCAGATCGTCGAGGATCTCGGGGCGACGATCACCGAGCAATTCGGTCAGGGCCTCGTCGTCGAGGATCGTGCCGGTGTCGGCCTCGGCGCTGTAGCGCGGATCGAAGACCTCACGCCAGTCGCCGTCTGCGGGTACCTCGGCGTCGAACACCTCGCGGATCGCGTCCAGGCGCAGCCCGCGCGCCTGCATGGCGGTGATGGCGTACAACCGTTCCAGGTGTTCGGGACCGTAGACCGCTTCCTTGCCGGCCCGGCCGGGCCTGGGCAGCACGCCGACCGAGTGGTAGTACCGGATGGTGCGGGCGGCCACACCGCTGAGTTCGGCGAGTTGCAGACGGCTGTATCGATCCACCCGAACAGCATAGATACCGCTACCGGTGAACGTTGACAGTTACAACTGTCCGCATTAGCGTAACCGCCGCCACACTGTCGACGACGACAAGGGAGAGTCCATGACCCAACGCGACACCGATTTCGACGTGCTCATCGTCGGGTCAGGATTCGGCGGCAGTGTGAGCGCACTGCGCCTCACCGAGAAGGGTTACACCGTCGGTGTGCTCGAGGCCGGTCAGCGATTCGCCGACGACCAGCTCCCCGACACCAGCTGGGACCTGCGCAACTTCCTGTGGGCGCCGAAGCTGGGCTGCTTCGGGATTCAGCGCATCCACCCGCTGCGCGATGTCCTCATCCTCGCGGGCGCGGGCGTGGGTGGGGGCTCACTGAACTACGCCAACACCCTCTACGTGCCCCCGGCCCCGTTCTTCCAGGACCCGCAGTGGCGCGAGATCACCGACTGGCACGACGAACTCATGCCCTACTACGACCAGGCCCGCAAGATGCTCGGCGTGGTCACCAACCCGCACATGACCCCCGCCGACGAGGTGTTCAAGCAGGTCGCCGAGGACATGGGCGTGGGCGACACCTTCGTGCAGACCCCGGTCGGCGTGTTCTTCGGCGAGGCGGGCAAGACCGTGCCCGACCCGTTCTTCGGCGGCGCGGGCCCGGACCGCACCGGCTGCATCGAGTGCGGCGAGTGCATGACCGGCTGCCGCCACAACGCCAAGAACACCCTGGTCAAGAACTACCTGTACCTGGCGGAAAAGGGTGGCGCGCAGGTCTTCCCGATGACCACGGTCACCACCGTGCGACCGCTGCCCGACGGCACCTGGGACGTGGAGACCGAACGCACCGGCGCCTGGCTGCGCAGACAGCCCAAGACCTACACCGCCAAGCACGTGGTGCTGGCCGCCGGCACCCGCGGCACCCAGCAGCTGCTGTTCGCCATGCGCGACCAGGGCGTGCTGCCGCAGCTCTCGCCGCGGCTGGGCGTGCTGACCCGCACCAACTCCGAGTCCATCGTGGGCGCGGCCACCCGCAAGGTGAACCCGGATGTGGACTTCACCCGCGGCGTGGCCATCACCTCCTCGATCCATCCCACCCCCGACACCCACATCGAGCCGGTCCGCTACGGCAAGGGCTCGAACTCGATGGGCCTGCTGCAGACGCTCATGGTCGACGGCGGCGGCAAGATCCCGCGCTGGCTGCGGTTCCTCTGGACGGTGCTGCTGCACCCGCTGACGCTGCTGCAGTTCCTGTCGGTGCGCAACTGGAGCGAGCGCACCATCATCTCGCTGGTCATGCAGCATCTGGACAACTCCATCACCACCTACACCAAGCGGGGCCTGTTCGGGCGCAAGCTGACCTCCAAACAGGGCCACGGCGAACCGAATCCGACCTGGATCCCGGTCGGCAACCAGGTCACCCGCGCCGTCGCGGACAAGATCGGCGGAGTCGCCGGCGGTTCCTGGGGTGAGGTCTTCAATATCCCGCTGACCGCCCACTTCCTGGGCGGCGCGGCGATCGGCGCGGACGCCGACCACGGTGTCATCGACCCCTACCACCGCGTCTACGGCTATCCGACCCTGAGCGTGGTCGACGGTGCGGCGGTCTCGGCGAACCTGGGCGTGAACCCGTCGCTGACCATCACCGCGCAGGCCGAGCGCGCGGCGGCGCTGTGGCCCAACAAGGGTGAGGCCGACACCCGCCCGTCGCAGGCCGCGGGCTACGCCCGCATCGCACCCGTTGCACCGGTGCAGCCGATGGTCCCGCCGACCGCCCCGGCGGCGCTGGTGCTGCCCATCGTCGAGATCCGCAGCGGCGGGCCCGAATCCACCCCCGCCTGATCCACACCGGCTACAGCGCAGGCCCGTCGATCGTTTCCGATCGGCGGGCCTGTGACGTTGCGCTGGTCGGTGCGGTGACACCGCGCCGGTCAGCGCGTGACAGCACGCTGGTCAGCGGGCGTGGATGTGGGCCATCGGGGAGGTGGGCGGCGGGACGTCGCCGACGGGGGCGCGGAATTCCTGCAGCGCGGCAAGCACATCCACGTGGCGGGCGGCGTAGCAGCGCACCTGTGGCAGGGCGTGGGCGACCTCGCTGCGCTCGAGCGGTTCGGCGTCGATGTAGCCGACCTGGTCCAGGCCCACGCCCAGGGTTTCGGCGATGCGGGTGATGGCCGCGGACTTGCGGCCCCAGCCGACCTCGACGGCGGCGAAGCGCTCGGCCACGCCGTGGCGGCGCAATTGCTCTACCGTCCAGGCCCATTCGCCGCGGGAGGCGACGGCGTGCATGACGCCGCGCTCGTTGAGGATGCGCAGCGAGCGCGCGGCCTCGGCGCGCAGCGCGCCTGCGGTGGAGTCGCAGACCACCCCGTCCCACAGGGTGTTGTCGCACTCCCACACAAGCAATTTCACAGTCGCGGCGTTCATTGTTCCCCTGCCAGTCAGCAACCATCCGGTACCAAGGGTGCCGGACGGTCCTCTCTTTCACGAACCGCCCTGCGCGTGACATCGTAGGTGCTGTCTGGGCCAATGCACCAGCGCGGGCGGATTCGGAACGCCGAAGTTCCTAGCTACCCGCGAGTACGGTATGTGCGTAATCACCGCTGGTAGCGTCGGATCCAGGCCCGACGGATCGGAAGAAAGGGGCGAATGCCCATGCGGCGGCGCTGGAAGCTCGCGGGTGGCCCACCTGTGCTCGCGCTGGCACTGGTACTGACCGGTTGCGGGGCGGCCGAGGATTCGCCGCCGGTGGTGGTGAGTTCGCTGACGCTGGCGCCGCACCCCTCGACGGTCGCCGGTTCCCCGCCCACCGCCTCCGCCCAGGCCACCGACACACCCCAGCCCACCGGTTCCTCCGCGCCGGTCGCGAATCCGTCGCCGACCACGCCCGGGGTGCCGGCGGTGGATCCGTTCCCGGATCAGCCGCTCATCGACCACACCCAATGGTCCGACGATTCCGACGGCCGCCGGTTGCGGGTCTATCCGACCCAGGCCGGGCGCGCCGACACCTTCCCCGCCGCGCTGGGGCGGGCCTGGCAGGAGGTGCTCACCTCCGCGCCCGACGCCGATTCCCCCGGCATGTACGACCAGTTCCGCTGCCACTGGGAGTGGGCACGGGTGGTCCAACCGGACAAGACCAGCTGGAATCTCGAACCGTGGCGTCCCGCGGTGGGGTATGACGCGACCGTGGCGGCGCTGTGCAATCCGGGCGGACCCGAACGCTGAGCGGTCGTTCGATGCGGTAACGAAGCCGTACCGACGAAAGCGGTTGCCCGCGAGAACCTTCGAGCGCACCGGCAAATGTGCGTATCGTTGGTGACGTCCAGCGCGAACTCCTGGGAGGGAGGGTTCCGGTGCGCGCCTCCGCAGCCGCGACCTCAACGCCCACGCCGCCCGCCGCCGCCCGGGGACCGGCGCGCCCGCCCCTGCGCAGGCTCTTCCCCGCGCTGACCGAAACCTCCGACATCTACCTCGATTCGGCGTCCACCACCCAGAAGCCACTGCCGGTGATCCGCGCGGTACACCGCTATCACAGTGAACGCACCGCCAATGCCGGACGCGGCACCTACCCGTGGGCGAGCAGCCTGACCCATCGCATCGAGACGGTGCGCGAGCGGATGGCCGAATTCATCGGGGCCGCACCGGATGAGGTGGTGTTCACCGGCGGGTCCACGGCCGGTCTCAATGCGGTGGCGCTGTCGTGGGGGCTGACCACGCTGCGCGACGGCGACGAAATCCTCTACAGCCCACGCGATCACGCCTCGAACGTGTATCCGTGGCATCACCTGCGGCGGCTGCTGGGCGGGTTCGGGCGCACGATCCGGCTGGTGCCCTACCGGGTCACCGAGCTGGGCGAGGCCGATGTCGAGGATGTGGCCGCGCGCATCACCCCGCGCACCCGGCTGATCACCGTGGGGCATCTGCATCACGTGTTCGGGGCGCTGACCACCCTCGAGGAGTTGCGCGGGCGCATCGATCCGGCGATCGCGCTGTGTTTCGACTGCAGCCAGTCCGGCGGGCATCTGCCGGTGCGGGTGGCGGAGCTGGACGCGGATTTCGCGGTGTTCTCCGCGCACAAGATGTTCGGGGCGCCCGGGACCGGCGTGCTGTACTGCCGCCGCCGGCGCCACGATGAGCTGACACCGTTTCTGCCGGGCGGCAATTCGGCGGTGTCGCTGGGTGATTCGGGGCTGCTGGCCGGTTCGATGCCGCAGCTGCTGGAGGGCGGCACCCACAACATCCCCGGCATTCTCGCGCTCGGCGCGGCCCTCGAGGTGCTCGACGACCTGGGCCTGGATGCCGTCGCGGCCCACAATCGGGCGCTGACACAGCGGCTGATCGCGGGATTGCGCCCGATACCGGGCGTGGAGTTCCTGCCGGGTCCGGCGCACGCGCCGTGCGAAACCGGCTACGGGATCGTGTCTTTCACCCTGGACGGGATCAGCGCCACCGATCTCGGGTTCGTGCTCAGCGAGCTCGGGTTCCTGGTGCGCACCGGTGCGCACTGTGTGCCCGCCGACGATGTGCCGATGGACGAGGACTCGGTGCGGGTCAGCACCCACGTCTACAACACCGTCGACGAGATCGACCGGTTCATCGAGTGTGTCGCCACGATTGCCGAGGAGGTCTCTTGACCATGTCCGGCCCCGAACCCCGCTACGACCGGCGTGCCGCCTCCCGGGTGCTGGCCGCGCTGGCCCGGCCCGGCCTGGGCGCGCCCCCGGTGCTGCCGCCGCCGCGGCGCGTCGAATACACCTGCGCGGCACTGCAATCGGAGCCTGGCTCGCACCTGACGCTGTCGCAGCGGCTGTACCTGGAACGGTTCATGCGCCCGTGCCGCGCCGCCCAGGTGACCAGTGCGACCCATCGCATCGCCTGGACCGACAGCGACGGGATCCCCAATACCGGGCATTACCGGGTGGGCGGTCTGGGCGCGATCGTACCCATCGCCATGCGCGAGACGGTATTGACGCTGTGGCACGCGCTGCAGGCCGATACCGCACTGGCCCGGCGCATCTCGGAGCTGACGCCGCGCGACGAGGCGGTACTCGAGGGCACCACCACCGACCACGAGCCGCTCGAGATCTTCCGGGTGGGCATCGAGGCGGCGGGGCGAGCGCTGGCCCAGCACGCGCTGCTGGCGCGGTGGACGCCGTATCGGACGCCGACCGAATTCGCGGTCGGCATGCGGGATTCGGGGATCTACGGCGCGGTGGCCACCCGCTGGTACTGGGAGCTGCAGGCCTCGAGCTACCGGCGCGGCATGATCGCGGTGACGCTGACCACCCAACCCGATGGGACCGTACGGTATTCGGCCGAGACGGTGGCGACGCTGCGCGCGATGAAGGACATGACCATCGAGGACGCGCACCGGGTCATGCGCCGCGCCACCCACACCGAGGGATTGAGCGTGGCCGAGGCCATCACGAAATACCACGACGATCTGGACCTGATCTCGCGCCAGTACGCGCTGCTGCCGCCCGGAACGCGCCCGGCGTGCCTGGCGGCCATGCCGCATCAGCTCGACGGGGAGCACTACAGCATTCTGCCGGTGGTGATCGACACGTTCACCGATGTCTTCACCCGCATCGTGGACCGGGTCACCGTCGCCGAGGTGGCGGCCGACACCGGTTCGGACACCGCGGAACTCGCCGCCGAGGACCAGGTGTTCTTTGTGCCCGACATGACCTGCAAGCACTGCATCCGCACCATCACCGGGGTGCTGGAGTCGATGAGCGTGGGCGTGCAGGACATCGACCTGAACAGCAAGCGGGTGGTCGCGGAGTTCCGCAGCCCCCGCAACCGCCATCGCGTGTTCGAGGCCTTGCGCGACAGCGGCTACAACCCGACCGCGGTCACACCCGCGACCACCGAATCCGCGGTATGACGGCTGCCGCATCGCCGGGACTGCCGGCGAAGATGCATGCGCTGGTGCGGGAGTTCGTGGCCGCGCCGCACGCGGTGGCCGACGCGGTGGCCGAGTTCGGGTCGCCCGCGCATCTGGTGTTTCCGCAGGTGTTCGCGGAGAACCTGGAGCGGCTGCGAGCGGAGCTGGCCGCCCGGGTGCCGGGTTTCCGGATCTGCTACGCGCACAAGGTGAATCAGTCGCGGACATTCGTGGGGGCGGCGCGGGCGGCGGCCGCCGGGATCGATGTGGCCTCGGCGGCGGAGCTCGAGAGTGCGCTGAAGGCGGGGTTCGACCCCGAGCGGATCGAGGTGACCGGACCCAAGGGTGAGGGGTTCGTGCGGGAGCTGGTGGGCAGCGGGGTGACGATCAACGTGGACAACGCGTGGGAGCTGGAACGCATTGCGGCGCTGGCGCCGGCGCGGGTGCCGGTACTGGTGCGGGTGTGCGGGTTCGCGGGGACGCCGGTCAGCCGGTTCGGGGTGCCGCTGCATCGCGTCGATGCCGTGCTGGCGCTGCTGGCGGCGCAGCGGGAGCGGATCGAGTTCCGCGGGTTCGCCTTTCACCTGGATTCTGGAGAGCCGGCCGAGCGGGTGCGGGCGGTGGAGAGCTGCCTGGCGTTGACCGAGCGCGCGTACGGGTACGGGCTCGCGCCGTCGGTGCTGAATATCGGGGGCGGGTTCCGGCAGGTGTTCACCGCGGACGCGGATGCGTTCGATGCGTATGTGCACGCGTTGCGGGAATCGCTGGTGGGGCGTGGTGAGCCGATGACGTGGGGCGGCAACACCTTCGGGTTCCAGCTCGAGGACGGCGCGGTGCACGGGACACCGGTTTTTCACAAATACGCCAACATTGTGAGTGCCGACCGGATGCTGGCAGACCTGCTGGATACGGGGCTGGAATCGCACGGGGGCCGCACTTTTGCACAGGTGGCTGGGGAGAACTCGATCGAGATCTGGCTGGAGCCGGGCAAGGCGCTGGTCGATCACGCCGGAATCACGGTGGCGCGGGTGGAATTCGTGAAGGAGACCGCGGACGGCAGTACGCTGGTGAATCTGGATCTGAGCCGCGACACCGTCACCCCGGCCGATCAGGAGGTGATGGTGGACCCGATCCTGGTCCCCGCCCGCGATTTCCCCGACGCGCATTCCGGTGCGGCGGGGGTGTTCCTGGCCGGGCGTTTGTGCCTGGAGCGGGATCTGATCACCAATCACAAAGTGTGGCTGCCGCGGCTGCCCGCTCCCGGGGACTTCGTGATCTTCCCCAATACCGCTGCCTACCATATGGATTTGTCGGCAGCGCGTGCATCCATGCATCCGGTGCCGCCGAAACTGGCGGTGGTACAGCGGTCCGGGACGTTTTCGGTGGGCCGCGACGTCGACTGGCACGAGGTGCACTGATGCGCTATGACCACATCACCGAGCTGATCGGCAATACCCCACTGCTGCGGCTGGATCCGGCCGTGCACGGGCTCGCGCACGTGGAGCTGTACGCGAAACTGGAGTTCTACAACCCGTTCGGGTCGGTGAAGGACCGGGTGGCGTGGGGCATGATCCGCGACGACCTGGACGACATCGTCGCGCAGAAGAAGACGTTGATCGAGGCCTCGAGCGGCAATACCGCCAAGGCGCTGCGCATTCTGGCGGCCATGCACGGGATCGGGTTGCGGGCGGTGACCAATCGGATCAGGGTCGCCGAGGTGCGGGAGCTGTTGCAGTTGCTGGGCACCGACATCGAGGAGCTGCCCGGATTGTCGGAGTGCCCGGATCCGACCGCGCCCAACGACGTGTACTCGGTCATCGAATCGACCATGGCGCGCACGCCCGGGGGCTGGTATCACCCGTCGCAGTACACCAGCGAGAAGAACATCGAGGCGCACCATCACGGGACCGGGCGCGAGATCCACGAGGATCTGGCGCGTGACGGCATCACCCGGGTCGACTATCTGGTCGGCGGGCTGGGCACCACCGGGTCGACGCGCGGCACGGCGACGTTTCTGCGCAAACACAATCCGGAGTTGAAGACCATCGCGGTGGTGTCGGAACGCTCCGATTTCATTCCCGGTATCCGCTCGGAGACCGAGATGTGGGATGTGGGCCTGTTCCAGCCCGATTTCTACGACCGCATCATGGCGGTCGAGGCCGGGCGCGCGGTCGACGCGACGCTCGAACTGGCCACGGGGCACGGTGTGCTCGCCGGACCCACCAGCGGCGCGACCTATGCCGCGGCCCTGGAGTTCCTCGGGACCCTGGAACAGCCCGCCGCCCAGGCCGATCCGCTCGTCGCGGTGGTCATCGTCTGCGACCGCCTGGAACCGTATCTGTCCTACATCCGCAAACGCCGCCCGGAACTGTTCGGCAAACCCGGGCGCGCGCCGGCGCCGACCGCGGCCGAATTGTCGGCCACCCCGGTGCTGTCCCCCGACGAGCTCGAGCAGCTCGACCGCACGGCCCGCCCGACCATCGTCGATACCCGGGGCGCGATGGCCTACCGGATCGCACATGTGCCGGGCGCGATGAACATCCGCGACGACCAGCTCGACGACATGCTCACCCAGGGCATCCCGTTCTCGCGTTCGCGCCCCGTGGTTTTCGTCTGCCCGGTCGGTGAGGTGTCGCTGCGCTTCGCGGCCCTGGCCCGCCGCGCCGGGTACGACGCGCACAGCCTCGCGGGCGGCATCACCGCCTGGCGGGATGCGGGCAAACCCATGGAATCCGCGCCGCGACCCGAATGAGCTACGGGGCAGCCGCTTCTCGGGCGGCCCCGACCGGTTCGGGCGGGCGCCGTAGTCGCAGCCCGAGGGCGACCAGGACGGCGATGACGAGGGCGTTGACCTCGAGCTGCACGGCCCAGTCGCTCACGGTCGACCGACCGGGTTTCGGTTCGGTGCCCGCGAGCGCGTCGCAGGCTTGGATCATGGCCGCGGCCAGCACACCCGCGCACACCGCGAATCGGTGCATATCGGTCCATTGCGGGGCTGCTGAACGCCCACAGCAGGAACATCGCGTTGACGCCGAACGGGCTGCCGCCGTAGGTGAGTGGCCAGTAGACGTGATGGATGGAGGTCTGGCAGAGCACGAACTCCTCGAGCAGCGACCAGGCCGTCGCGAGGCCCAGCAGGGCGGGCCAGCCCAGGCCGCGGGTGCGCACCGCTGCGCGCGCCAATACCGCGGCGCCACCGTACATCAGCATGAATCCGGGGAGCTTGGTGACCAGGTTGGCGCTGGGGACCGGCAGCATCTCCGTGATGAGCGCGGCCCACAGCAGCAGGGTGAGCACCGGCGCCCAATCTCCGCGTGGCTCAGCGCCTTCTCGGCGTGCCCCGGTGGGTTCTCGGTGTGGCCCTGCATGTTCCCCGGGCCGCGCGGTGCGTGCGACGACGACGAGCCAGCCGCCCAGCAGTGCCGCCTCGAGGGCGGCCGCCAGTGGCCAGTAGTGATCGATGTCCACGTGCATCGGTCCCCCGCCCGCGAATCGTGTTGAGCAACAGGGTAACCGGGATCGGGGCGCGTGCCGGTGCGAAGTCGGTGAACTCGTGGAATCTGCACTTCGGCGTGCGGGGCGCTAAGGTGCCGGGGGTCGAATTCACCAGCGTTGCCAGGAGTTTCACCATCAGCATCGAGCCAGCCGCCGGTCCGGACACCGACCTGCGCATCACTCTGACCGTCTGCCATGCCGCCACCGTCGTCTGTTTCTCGGCGGGTGTCGTCTCCATCCTGATCGGTGCCTATACCGATGCCGGGACGGTGTTCAACCTGGTCGGTGTGGTGCTGTGGCTGGTGGCGCTGGCCGCCCGGTTCGGGGTTTTCGCGATCACCCGGTCGCGGTCCGGGCACGCGCCGTAGCTCCGGTCGCCCGCGGCGGAGTGAATCCGGCCGGGTCCGGGCACGCCCATGGCGGGCGGGGTTGTTCGCTGGTGGCGAGCCGATGCCGGAATCGGTTATGGCGACTGGCACGATGATCTCGTGGAGTGGGCGTTCGGACTCGTATTGCTGGTGTCGGTGGCGGTCGCATTGGCCGCCGGTGCGCGCCGGCTGGGGCTGGGTGAGCCGTTCGTGCTCACCGTCGCCGGGGTGATCGGCTCGTATCTGCCGCTGGTGCCGGAGTTCGATGTCGCACCCGAGCTGGTGTTGCTGGGGTTGCTGCCGCCGCTGCTGTACACGACGGCGATCCGCACGTCGCTGGTGGACTTCCGGCCGAAGAAGACCACGATCACCCTGCTGTCGGTGGGATTGGTGCTGTTCACCGCGTTCGCGGTGGGCGGGGTGGTGTATTGGCTGCTGCCGGTGCCGTTCTCGGCGGCGGTGGCGATCGGCGCGATCGTGGCCCCGCCCGATGCGGTGGCGGCCACGGCGGTGGCCCGCCGGGTCGGGATGCCGCGCCGGATCGTGACGCTGCTCGAGGGTGAGTCGCTGTTCAACGACGCGACCGCGCTGGTGACCCTGCGCACCGCGGTGGCCGCCATGGCCGGCAGCGTGACGATGTGGCAGGCGGGGGCGAGTTTCGTCGGCGCGGCCGGTGGCGGCGCGCTCATCGGCGGGGTGGCGGCGATGGTGCTGGCGTTCCTGCGCCGGCGCATCAGCGATCCGGTGCTGGACACGAGCGTGTCGCTGCTGGCGCCGTGGATCGCGTACCTGCCCGCCGAAGGGGTGCACGCCTCGGGTGTGATCGCGGTGGTGACCTGTGGCCTGATCCTGGGTCACGGCGCCCCGCAGTGGCAGAGCGCGGCCTCGCGCATCGCCGAGCACACCAACTGGCGCACCATCCAATTCCTGCTCGAGAGCGCGGTTTTCCTGCTGATCGGCCTGCAGGTGCGGCATCTGGTCGAGGATGCCTGGCACAGCGGGCTGTCGCATTCGACGCTGCTGTGGACCTGCGCGGCGGTGCTGGTGACGGTGATCGTGGTGCGCCCGGTGTGGGTGTTCCCGGCGACCTACGCGGCCTGGCGCGTCGAAGGGCGGCGGCAGGGCAAACCCAAGCCGGAGTGGACCGGTCAGGCGGTGGTGGCGTGGGCGGGCATGCGCGGGGTGGTGACGCTGGCCGCGGCGCTGCTGCTGCCCGGCGATACCCCGGAGCTGGCGACGCTGCGGCTGCTGGCGGTCGTGGTGGTGGGCGGAACGCTGCTGCTGCAAGGCCTGTCGCTGCCGTGGCTGGTGCGGCTGCTGCGGTTGCGCGGTCCCAGCCAGGCCGAAGACCTCCTGCAGGAAGCGAATCTGTTGCAACAGGCCACCGTCGCGGGACTGAAGGCGCTCGAGGAGAACATCGCCCCCGAGACCCCGCCGGACGTGGTCGACGCCCTGCGCAACCGTGTGGTGGTGCGCGCCCAGGCGGCGTGGGAGTTGCTGGGCCGCTCCGAATCCCAGCGCGTCACCCCCAGCGGCGAGTACCGGCGCCTGCGCCTGGCCATGCTGGCCGCCGAACGCGAAACCGTGCTGCGCATTCGTGATTCGGGCCAGGTCGATCAGGAGGTCCTGCAGGCGGTCATGGCCACCCTCGACATCGAGGAGTCCACCATCGACCGGGTCGCCGAGGCCGACGAGGACGATGGCACCCCCCTGAGCTCCCCCGTCACCGCCGGCGCCTGCGAGCACCTGCGCGAGGCCCCCTGCGTCCGCACTCCCGACACCCCCGACGCCTGCGGCGAATGCCTCGACGAGGGCCTGGTCTGGGTCCACCTGCGCATGTGCCTGGACTGCGGCCATGTCGCCTGCTGCGACTCCTCACCCGGCAATCACGCCACCAAGCACTTCGACAACACCGGTCACCCGGTCATGCGCAGCGTCGAGCCCGGTGAGTCCTGGCGCTGGTGCTACCTGGACGAACTGCTGGGCTGACGGCGAGGTCGACGGCGGGATGGGCGGCCGAAGGCCAAGGGCACGAACAACATCAGTGCGATCGCCTGTGTGGCGAGGGTGAACACGACGACCGCGGTCACCGAATGACCGTAGAGCACACCGATCAGGGTGGAGCCGGCCAGCCAGGCCAGACCGTAGACGGCGGTGAACACGCCGTATCCGGTGCCGCGGCGCGCGGCGGGGACCATGTCGGCGACCGCGGCACGCAGGGTGGATTCGTGGATGCCCATCGCCGCGCCCCACACGATCGCTCCCGCCCACACCGGGCCGGCATGGGTCGAGAACGACAGCAGCGGCACCACCGCCGACAGCGGCAGCGCAATCACCAGCCCCCGCAACCCGATCCGGTCGTAGAGGTGTCCCGAGGCGAGTGCGGCCAGTGCCGCCGCACCCATGGCGGCGGCGTAGGTGACCGGGATCAAGCTGTCGGGAAGCACGTGACCGGCCTGCAGGTGGAACGACAGCACCCCGAACGTGGCGAACCCGGCCATCGAGGTCGCGGTGAACGCCGCGTAGAGCCAGAATCGGCCCGGTAGCCGGCCATCGGCTCGCACGGTGGTCCCGGCGTCGTGATGTTCGGTTTCGTAGGCCACCGGCCGGGGCGCCGCGCGCCGCAGCCAGGCCAGGGTGAGCAACGCCAACGCGCCGGGAATGGCGAGTACCGCGAATCCGAGCCGGAAGCCGGAGAGCGCGATCATGCCCGCGACCAGCAGCGGTCCCAGCAGCGCCCCGGATTGGTCGAGTGCCTCGTGCACCGCGAACGCCCTTCCGCGCCCGATGCCCGAGCCGGCGGCCTGGGCGAGCATGGTGTCGCGTGCCGGGGCGCGCACGGCCTTGCCGAACCGTTCGACGACCACCAGCCCCGCGGCGGGCCACAGCCAGGTCGCCAGCGCCAGCAGCGGCACCGACACCACTGTCAGCGCGTACCCGGCGATCGACAATGCCCAGTGCCGGCCGGTGCGGTCGGACAACGGGCCGGTCACGAGGCGGAACACCAGCGCGACCGCCTCCCCGGCCCCGGTGACGAAGCCGACCAGTGCCGCCGAGGCGCCCAGGGTGCCCAGATACGGGCCGGTGATCGACCGCGCGCCCTCGTAGACGACGTCGGCGAGCATGCTCACCACGCCGAACGCCATCACGAACCGCAGCGGCGACAACCGATTCACCCCGGCCGCTCGATCCGCCGGCCCCCACTCGATCCCATCCGCCATGACCGACAGTCTCCCCTGCCGGCCGCCCTCCGCCCGGGTGGTCGCGAGCGGGTCGTTGCGACATGGATGGCCGGCGCATCGGGCGGAACGTGCAACATCCGGCCAGAGCGGTGGCGCGGCGGTGACCGCCCCAGCAGGGTGGCGGTCGATCGTCTTCGTGCGCAACGCTCTTCGCAGCACCGGACCCGGAATGCCCTGTCGGCTACCGGCCGCCTTGACTTTCCCATCAGGAAAGTGGACGCTTACTTTCCGAGTAGGAAAGTGAGGGGCCGACATGGACGGCATTACTCCGGATCAGGCCCGGGCGGCACTGGATGCGGCGGGACGGGCGCGGCGGCAGGTGGCCGAGGAGGTCGGGCTGCCGCGGGGGTACTGGTGGGGAATGGGTTGCGGCTGGGTGGTTTTGGGGGTGATCGGGGATGTCGGGCCGGGCTGGCTGGCGGCGGTCGCGACGCTGGTGTTCGGCGCGGGGCATTCGGCGCTGGCGTCGCGATTGCTGGACGGGCGCCATCGCACCGGCCGGGTTCAGGTCAGCGCGGAGGTCGCCGGGCGGCGCACACCGCTGGTCGTGATCACCATGCTGCTGGCGCTGGTCGCGCTGACCGTGGTGGCGGCCCTGCTGCTGGATGCCGACGGGGCCGGGCATCCGCGGACCTGGTCGGCGGCGCTGATCGCGGCTGTCATCGGGTTCGGCGGGCCGGAGCTGCTGCGGGTGGGCCGTCGCTGGGTGCGCGCATGAGCGTGGCCCGCTTCGACGAATTGATCCATCCCAGTACGCGATTGAATCTGGTCGCGACCTTGGCCGCCGCGGATTGGGCGGAGTTCGCCTTCCTCAAGGAGCGGCTGAATCTGTCGGATTCGGCGTTGTCGAAGCAGCTGGCGACACTCGAGGACGCCGGGTATGTCGCGACCGAACGCCGTCTCGAGGGCAGCCGCCGCAGGGTTCGGGCCCGCCTGACCCGCGCCGGGCGCGACGCCTTCGACGGGCACATCGCGGCGCTGCGGGAGATCGTCGCCGCGGCGACGCCACCGCAGACTCCCGCCGGCTAGGCGCTATCGGCCGGGCGAGGTGTGCGCGGTCAGTCGGTGATTCGCCATTCGTTGCGGTCGGCCATGGCGCGCGCCGACCAGCGGATGGCGTAGCCGATCATGAAGCAGGGCAGCGAGGTCAGCACGAATACCGCCGTCGCGACCACGAATCCGCTGACCAGCCCCATGATCAGCGACTGCCAGCCGGGATCGCAGCGGCTGGTGAATCCGCTGACCGCGGCGCAGTCACCGAAGGTGGCCTGCCCGTAGAGGCGGGCATACAGCGTGATCGCGGCCCAGATCGACAGTGCCAGTAGCACATTGGCGATGTACCAGCAGCGCACCAGCTTCCGGACGAAGATCAGTGCGCCGAGTTGCCCGGCGTCGAGACCGTCGGCGACGTCCTCGTTGATTCCCAGATGCCGGCCCCAGCTGGAAGGCTCGGGGACCTCGGCGACGACGGGTTTGCTGGCGTACCGGGTTGCGGTCATACAGGTCGATCCTTCTGCACCTCGAACAGTCCACGGGCACAGGTTGATTCGCGGTGCCGACCCGAACTGAAGACAAATCCGGGTCGATCATTGCAGCAGCGGCCGGTTTCCGATGGTTTTGCGGCGGAATCGTGGTCGATCACAGTCGCTGCGCCGGGGAGGTGCCGCGGCTTCGAATTGCGGTGCGGCGGCACCGAGGCCGGGATCGGGGGTGGCCTCGGCGCCGCCGTATTCGCGGCGCCGCCAGATGCGGGGACGCGGGTGCGAGCCTCGGGGAAGAGACTCGCGGGTATCCGGTGCCGTGGGCGTCTGCGCGTGTCCGCCTGGGCACGATTCGGACAACAAGAACGGTAGCGACGCGGTAGCTGCATTGCTCGGCGAGCACGAGAATTAGGGGATCGTTAGGGGCATCGGACTTTTCGGGCCGATCGGATGCAGCTGGACGATAACCGCTGATCATGAGGCCGCCACGACCACCCGAATGGTCCGGAACGAGTCGTCCGATACGCGCGTGCCGGGGGTCCTGACCGCCGACACTGGTGGAATGCGCCATTGGCGCGAAAGATCCCATTCCTCCGTATATCTGGGGAGATGATCGACGATGATCCGGTCACGGAAGTCGGCCCTCACCGCATTCACCACCTTCGCCGCCGCAGCCGCGGCGCTCGTACTCGCCGCACCGCAGGCGTCGGCGTATGTCACCAGCGTCAGCGTGTCCAGCGGGTCGAGCATCGGTCTCGGCGGCGGTGGCTACGGCACCAACTGCTCGTACACGGTCACCGTGAACGGCAGCCCGTACGAATACGTCTGGCTCTACGACAGCAACACCGCCACCTTCGGTCAGCAGCAGTTCAGCCTCGGCAGCGGCGGCACCGGCACCTCCAGCTGGACGCCGACCTCGACCGGGGTGCACTACATCCAGGCCTGGACCTACAACGGCTCGCAGTGGGCGCTGGTGACGGTCAAGACCGGCATCAACCTCGGCAGCGCCTGCGTGGTCACCGGCTAGCGGCGCGAGTACCCGGCGGTCCGGTGCCGGGCGTCGATGGCATCCGGCACCGGGCCAATGGATTCGGCCCGGTGCGCCGATCAATCACGCGGGAGCGGGTAGTCGCGGTGATCGGACCAGATGCCGGCCACCGCGCGGACGGTCGGGCACGGCCACGCCGCCGGTTCCTGGCCGCCACGAGAGTCGGGCTGCCGGCACACCGAGCAATGGCCGCCCGTGTCGGGGGTGTGCTGGCCGAGGATCAGCCGCAGCGCCGCCTGGTGGCGCAACAGTTCCCTCGGTGTCGGTGCGCCGGGCAGGAACACCGACGAGGGGGCGGTGCGGCTGCCGCGGCGGCGCACGTGACGCACCCATTCGTATTTGATCTCGCGGCCGGTGTCCTGGAAGTCGCGCTCGAGTTTCAGAGCGAATTCGGCGGCTTCCTGCTGCTTGTCGAGGCGGCCCGCGATGAACGCGCTGATATCCATCCACCCACGGTAGTCGGCACCGCCGGCATCGCCGCGAATCCGCCCGCCGGTGCCGGGTGTGCGATACCGCCCGGCACCGGGCACTACTCTTGACCCGGTGCACACCGAGCAGCCTCCCTCCGACGCCGAGCCCCGTATCTGGGGTGGGACGACCCTCACCGAACGCCGTGAGGCGCGCCGGGCCGCGTTGCTCGAGGCCGCACTGGATCTGATCGGCGAGTCCGGGGCGGGCGCGGTGACCATGCGCGCTGTGTGCCGGCGCGCCAACCTGACCGACCGCTACTTCTACGAATCCTTCGCCAGCCGAGACGAACTGCTCGATGTGCTCTATCGCCAGATCGCCGAGGAGTTCCTGGATCCGATGACGGCCTTCGCGGTCGCCGACGATCCGGACCGGGATCGCGCGCTGTCGGAGACGCTGGTGGCGAAGGTGCTCGAGGATCCGCGCAAGTCGCGGCTGTTTCTGGTGGAGCCGTATTCCTCGACGGGGCTGGGGCAGACGACGATCGCGGTGATGCCCGCGTTCACCCGGTTGATCCAGGATCACCTGTTCGCCCATATCGAGGATCCGGTGCGGCGCCGGCTGGCGGCGGTCACCATGGCCAGCGGCAATGCGGGCATGTTCTCGGCGTGGCTCAATGGCACGCTGCGCGCCACGCGCGAGCAGATCGTCGACCATCTGGTGGAGACCATCGACGCCTATCGCGGCGTGTATCGCGGCTGACCCGGGCGGTTGGCCCGCCCGGATCCGCTTGCGGCGCAGCGGGTTCGGTTCCGGCCGATCAGGCGGCCGGTACCGCGGCGTGGACGCGGTCGAGTGATCGGCGCAGTATGCGCACCCAGGGGGACCATCGGGCCGGTTCGGCGGGCGGGTGCCCCATTTCCGTCGCGGCGCGATCGAGCAGTTCCTCGAGCACCGCGTCGTGCAGCCAGCGGATGGCGAGGCTCCACAGCAGCCGGCCCCGCGGCGTGCGGGCCCGCGCGACGACGAGATGCCTCAGCACGCAACCCCGTTCACCGCGATCGATGATCTCGAAGGTGTGCGTGCCGGCGAAGGGCATGCTCGGCGCGAAGGTGAACTCGACGGCGCGGCCGGGTTCGTACGCGGTGCAGACGTAGCGGATGTTGCCGTGCCCGCCGTCGGCGCCGACCTGCAGCGGCCGGTCCAGGATCAGGGTCGGCCAGTGCTCGCCCGGCCAGAGCGGGTTGCCCGGCTCGGCCACCGCATCGAGCAGGGCGCCGGCCCGTTGCGCCGACACCGGCAGTTCTCGCTGGTGAATGTTCCAGATCATCGACTCACCCGTTCCGTACGGTACCGTATGTTCCGATTCCATACGGTACCGTACGGAGCTATGGCGGAGAAGAGGCGACGGCTCAGCCGTGACGATTGGGTCGCGGCCGCGCTGGCGGCGCTCGGCGAGGGTGGCGTGGGCGCGGTCGCCATCGAACCCCTGGCCGCGCGGCTGGGCGCGACCAAGGGCAGCGCCTACTGGCATTTCGCGAATCGGGACGAGTTGCTGGCGGCGGCCCTGCAGCGCTGGGAGCACGAGGAGACCGATGCGGTGATCGCGCTGGTGTCGGCCGAACCCGATCCGGCGGTCGGGCTCCGGACGCTATTGGGCGCGGCGCTGGCGCATCCGCAGGAGAAGCTCGCGGTACTGCTGGCCGGGGCGACGGATCCGCTGGTGGAGCCGGTGCTCACCCGGGTCACCGTGCGGCGCATCGCGTATCTGGCCGAACTGTTCACCCGGCTCGGTTTCGCCGACCCGGTGGCGAAACATCGTGCGGCACTGGCGTATTCGGCGTATCTGGGCACAGGTCAGCTGTGGCGGACGATGCGCGGCACGCTACCGGCCGACCAGGAGGCCTGGGAGTCCTACGTCGACGAGATCTGGCGGGTGCTGACCACCCCGGGTCCGACCGGGCACGCACCGGCGCCGGGCAGCGCGAAGTCGCCGCGAGACTCGGGCTAGACGCTCAGGGCCGCACCACGGCCGTGGGTGAGGACCAGGTCGAGCAGCCCGGGGAAGCGGGCCTCGAGGTCCTCGGTGCGCAGGCGGTTGAGGCGGCGGGTGCCCTCGTCGCGCTGGCGGATGACGCCGGCTTCGCGCAGGGTTCTGAAGTGCCCGCTCTGGGTGGATTTGCTGATCGGCAGGTCGAAGGTGGTGCAGGCCAGTTCGCCGTTCTCGGCGGCGGCCAGGCGGGTGACGATGGTGAGCCGGACGGGGTCGGCGAGGGAGGCCAGCACGCTGGTGAACCGCAGTTCGTCGCGGGCGGGGTGAACCAGTTCGGTCGCGGTTCGGCTTGCCATGGCGTCCAGGCTAGTCCACATGTTCACAAAATCCGAACATCTTGTTATGTTCGGAATTATCGAACATGCCTGTGCCGGGAGGACGCCATGACCGTCGAGCAATCCACCGCAGCCCCCGAAGACGCTGCCTCCCCGCAGGATTCACCGCCGGGGAGCGGTACGCGGTTCTGGGGCACCGCCTACACGCTGCTGATCCTGTTGACCGGCACGAATGTGGCCACACCGCTGTATCACGGCTACGCGCATCGGTTCGGGTTCTCACCGCTGGTGATGACGCTGGTGTTCGCGGTCTACATGGGGGTGCTGATTCCCGCGCTGCTGATCGCCGGCCCGGCCTCGGATGCACTGGGGCGGCGCCGGATTCTGCTGCCCGCGCTGGCGCTGGCGGCGCTGGGCACGCTGGGTTTCGCGCTGGCCGGCGCGGTGGTCTGGTTGTTCGCGGCCCGCATCCTGCAGGGGCTGGCGGTCGGGGCGGCCTCGGGTGCGCTCACCGCCGCGCTGACCGAGCTGGAACCGCACGGTGATCGCCGCCGCGCGGCCCTGGTGTCGGCGGTGGCCTCGGCCGGCGGCATGGGCCTGGGCCCGCTACTGGGAGCTGTTCTGGCGCAATATCTTCCGGCTCCCTATGTGACGCCTTTCGGGGTGGAGCTGGCGCTGCTGGTCCCGGCCGCGGTGGCGGTGGCGGCGCTGCCGGAGACCGCGACGGTCACCCGGTGGCGGCCGCGGCGGCCGAGTATCCCGGCCGGGATGGGTGCGGTCTTCGCGGCCGCGGGCACGGGCGCGTTCCTGGGTTTCGCGGTGGTCGGCGTCTTCCTCACGCTGATCCCGACCTATGCCGCGACCCTGTCGGGCAGTGCGAATCTGGTGGTCGGGGGCGCGGCGGCCGCGCTGCTGCCCGCGGCGTGGGCGGTGGCGCAGCTGGTGGGTTACGGCAAACCCGAACGGGCCCTGGACTTCACGGGGTTCCCGCTGCTGGCGGTGGGTCTGGTACTGCTGGCGATCGCGGGGGCGGTCTCCTCGCTGCCGTTGCTGTTGTTCGCGACAGTGCTGGCCGGGGCCGGTCACGGCCTGGTGTTCCTGTCGGGATTGACCGCGATCAATGCGGCCGCGCCGGCCGATCGGCACGCCGATGTGCTGTCGACCTATTTCGTGATGGCCTATTGCGGCAGCGGCGGCCCGGTCATCGGCGTCGGCCTGCTGGCGGGCGCGACCGGTTTGCTGGCTGCGGTGCAGATCTTCGCGGCGGTGGTGGCGGTGCTGTGTGTGGTGCGGCTGGTGGCGCGGGTCGCGGTCGAGGCGCGCCGCTAGCGGGTGCGCGAATGCGACGGCGCTCACGTCGGGTTGCCGATCGCGGCGGGCCGGTGTTTACTTCTGGTCGCAAGGTGCCGTCGTTAGCTGAGGCTCCTTCACGGATACAGGCCGGCGATCCCGAACGTCGAGAGACGCCCCGGATCAGGACAGGTTTCCCCGAGCTAAGGGGATGCCCCGACCGGCTCCCGCCACCCGTGGCGGGTTCACGCCGTGGAGTGCTGAAGGTCTTACGAGGGGTGGTACCCGTACCGGCGATGTCGCGCCGGTCCCACTCCCCTGGCATGCGTGCGTGTGGCGTCGAGGAGGTGGTGGTCGTGCCCGATGGACCGGATCGAGTTCCGTTAGCCAATCGTTCACTCGGTGTCACTCCCGCAATCTTCCGGCCGCTACCCGTACCCCGGTAGCGTCCGAGTCCGGAGTGCGCCGTCATCCGCTGGGAGATCGAGATGACCATGTGGGAAATGCTGCTGCGGCTCGGCACGGGTGTCGGGTTGGGCGCGGTGATCGGGTTCGAGCGTCAGTTCCGGGCCCGGATGGCCGGACTGCGCACGAATTCGCTGGTCGCCGCCGGGGCGACCTTGTTCGTGCTGCTGTCCGCGCACGGCTTCAACGGTGCCTCGGCGGATCCGACTCGTGTTGCGGCACAGATCGTTTCGGGTATCGGCTTCCTGGGCGCGGGCGTGATCCTGCGCGACGGGTTCAATATCCGCGGCCTGAACACCGCCGCGACGCTGTGGTGTGCGGCGGCGGTGGGTGCGCTCGCGGGTGCGGGCATGTATTCGACCGCGGTGGCGGGCACGGTGGCGGTGGTGGTGGTCAATACCGCGCTGCGCACGGTGGCGCGCACGGTGGATCGCCCCGGTGTCGACGAGGCCGAGGCCCAGGAGGCGTTGTACGCCTTCCACGCCGACACCGACGACGCGCACGAGGCGCATGTGCGGGCGCTGCTGGTGCAGTCGCTGACGCGCACCGATTTCCGGCTGGTGTCGATCTCGAGCCACGACACCTCCCCGGGCCGGGTGCAGGTGCGGGCGGAGTTGACCGGTGACCGCCGCGACGACCGGCAGATGGAGGCCGCGGTGAGCCGGTTGAGCCTGGAGCCGTCGGTGACCAGCGTCGGGTGGCGCACGGTGCCGCTGCGGGCGGAGGCCGAGGAGTGAACGCCGCGTTGCGGTCGTATCCGTCGCGCGGGGTGGCTTCGGCGCAATCGCCGAGATCACGGTGGAGCAGCCGCGCCCGCGCAGCCGCCGCACGCCGGGGTTCGAGACGCTGGTCGATCAGATCTACGGTCTGCTCACCGGCCGTGACACCGAAGTCGCTGCGGCCCCGGCGGATACGTTGACGCCGTTCGCGGTGGCGCTGCCCGATGCCTCGGTCGGCGGGATCGCGGGTCTGCTGGAGCTGGTGTACGGCAACGACGGCCGCGCCGACCTGCCGGTGGTGGCCGACGAGCTGAATTTCGAGGTCGACGACCTCATGCCGCTGGTCGACGCGGCGGCGCTGCTGGGTCTGCTGCTGGTGGAGTCCGGTGACGTGATGCTGACCAATGTCGGGGCGAATTTCACCAATGCCGACATCCGGTCCAGCAAGGCGATTTTCGCCGCGCAGGCCCGCCGGCGTGCCCCGCTGGTGCGCACCATCTGCTCGGCGCTGGTGGGCAGCAGCGATCAGACGGTGGGCGCCGATTTCATTCTCGATCTGCTGCGGCGCGGCTGCTCCGACGACGACGCCCGCCGCCAGCTGGAGCTGGCCATCGACTGGGGCCGCTACGCCGAGTTGTACGACTACGACACCGATTCCGGCCGCATCACCGCCGATCCCGCCGCCGATCTGCGCGCGTCCTGAGTCACACCATCGCCGACGGGATCACCGTGGTGAGGCCGCCGTCGACGAGCAGGTCCTGACCGGTGATGTAGGAGGCGTCCGCGGAGGCCAGGAACGCGACGGCGGCGGCCACCTCGTCGCTGTCGCCGACCCGCCCCAGCGCCACCCGTGACCCCGCGGTGGCCTGCGCGTCGGCGGAGGCCTCGGCCCGGTAGGCGGGGGTGTCGATGTAGCCGGGGCTGACCGAGTTCACCCGGATTCCGCGCGGCGCCAACTCCGCCGCCAGCGTCCGCGTCAGATTCTGCACCGCCGCCTTCGTCGCCGAATACAGTGCGGCGCCGGGCGCGCCCCGATACGGGGCGAAGGAGGCGTTGAGGACGATCGCACCCCCGTCGACCAGCAGCGGCAGCATGTGCTGCACGGTGAAGAACGCGGCCTTGAAGTTGATCCCCACCACCCGATCGAACTCGTCGCCGGTGACCGCCGAAACAGGTTGGAACGCACCGATTCCCGCATTCACGAACGCCACATCCAGCCGCCCGAACCGCTCGGACACCACCCGCGCCAGCGCCGCGAGATCCTCGGGCTCGGTGGCGTCTCCGGCCGCCCCGACCGCCCGCTCCCCCAGCTCGGCCACCGCGGTGTCCAGCCGGTCCTTGTCCCGCCCGGTCACGACCACCCACGCCCCCTCCGCGACGAGCCGCCGCGCGGCGGCCAGCCCCATCCCGCTGCTGCCGCCGGTGATGAGCGCGACCTTGTCCTGGAACCGGAACCCGTTGTGTGTCATGGCTTCAGCCTGCCGGGCCGCGTGATGGGTTAACAGTGCGCAGTTATCGTGGGTGTGCCACCACCACCTTGCCGGGCACGGCTCCCGCCGGCGCGGCGAGGGCGCCACCGGTGGTGACCGTTGTCAGTCCCTCAGTTCACAGATGACGACCGGGATCTCGCGGGTGGTCCGCTCCTGGTAGTTCGCGTAGCCCTGGTATGCCGAGGTGATCTGCGGCCACAGTTCGGCTCGCTCGCTGTGATCTGCGGTGTGTGCGTGCACTTTTCGCCGTCGGCCGTAGATCACCAGTTCGGCATCGGGGTGCGCCTGGAGGTTGCGGTACCAGTCGGGATTCCGGTCGTCGCCGCCCTTCGAGGCGACCAGCACGACCCGGCCGGCGTCATGGACCGGAGCGGTCAGGTAGCACGAGCGCGGCAGCCCCGACTTCCGCCCGACCGTGTGCAATTCGACCACCGGCATCCCGAACGGGTTGGCCAGCAGTTTGTTCCCGCTGACGGTGAGGACGACCCGGTGGGCGAGGTTCATCAGTTTGGCCCCGCTATCTTTCAGTGCGTACTTGTTCAACGCCTGTCCCTTGTCCCTGATGGATCGAAGCCTTCTACGACAGCCACTAGAGTCGAGTTAGCGCTGCAAACATTACCAGAAATGTGAGCAGGGTCAACATTGCTGGGTTGCGGCCCGCGAGCACGATTCGGTGCCGGCGAGCTCAGGCGGGCGAGGCCAGCCGGAGGCGGTGGAGCTGGTCGAGGCGAGCGGCGGTGTCGGTGCCGGCGCGGGGGTTGTAGAGAACCAGGTGGCGGTCGGATTGGTCGGCGAGGGTGAGGGTGGTGGCCTCGAAGTGGAGCGCACCGGCCTCGGGGTGTGCCAGCGCGTTGACCGCCTGCTGGGCCGGGCCGACATCGTGGCGCGACCACAGGCGCGCGAATTCCGGGCTGCGGGAAGCGAGTTCGGCGATGACGGAGTCGAAGCCGGGGTCGCCGGGGCAGAGTGCGGAGTCGGCACGATAGGCGGCCACGACCGCGGGGGCGGCCTCGGACCAGGTCTGCGGCATGGCCAGGTAGCGCGGGTTGGTGAAGTAGGTGACCAGGCAGTTGCTGCCGGGGCCGTCGTAGCCGAAGACGGCGCGGGCGGTGTCGTTGTAGGCCAGCACATTCCAGTAGCGGTCGCGCAGAACGGCCGGGCGGGGGTTCCAGGCGTCGAGCAGGTTGCGGGTCTCGGCACCGATGCCGGTGCCGCTGTCGGTGGCGGCGCAGGGCGGGTTGAGACCGGCCAGGACGTAGAGGTGAGCGCGTTCGGAGGCGGTGAGCTGCAGGGCGGCGGCGACGGCATCGAGGACGTCGGTGGAGACGGTGATGTCGCGGCCCTGTTCGAGCCAGGTGTACCAGGAGACGCCGACACCGGCGAGGACGGCGACTTCCTCGCGGCGCAGCCCGGGGGTGCGGCGGCGGCCCGCGGCGGGCAGCCCGACCTGATCGGGGGTGAGGCGGGAGCGCCTGTCGCGCAGGAACTCTCGCAGATGGTCGCGTCGTCGGCCCGCTGTGTCCATACTTCACGCTAACAATCACGCATGCCCGTTTCGTTCGGGTCCCGGTTAGCATGTGACCGAATTCGGGTCTCGAGGGGGGCGGATGCGGCAGATTCTGGTGGCGGCGATGGTCGCGCTGGCGGTGTCGATCACGGTGACGCCGTTGCTGATCCGAGTCTTCACCCGCCACCGGCTGGGGCAGCAGATCCGGGCGGACGGCCCGGCGAGCCATCTGGCCAAGCGCGGCACCCCGACCATGGGCGGGCTGGCGATCCTGATCGCCCTGTGGTGCGGGTACGGGGCCGCGCACCTGGTGGGGATGTACTACGAGGGGACCGGCACGACCGCGTCGGGGCTGCTGGTGCTGGGGTTGGCGACCGCGCTGGGTGCGGTGGGTTTCCTCGACGATGTCATCAAGCTGTCCCAGCAGCGCAGCCTGGGGCTGACCGCGTCGGGCAAGTATCTCGGGCAGGTCAGTGCCGCTGTGCTCTTCGGGGTGCTGGCCCTGCATTTCCGGGGCGGTTCGGGGCTGACGCCGGGCAGCCGTCAGGTGTCGATCGTGCGCGACATCTCCACGGTCTCGCTGGGGCTGACCGGGTTCCTGCTGGCGGCGATCTTGCTGGTGGTGGCGTGGTCGAACGCGGTCGACATCACCGACGGCCTGGACGGGCTGGCGGCGGGTTCGGTGGGTCTGGCACTGGGGTCGTATGTGCTGATCACGTTCTGGCAGTACACCCATTCGTGCGCGGTCAAGGCGGTACCCGGCTGCTACACGGTGCGCGATCCGCTGGATCTTGCGCTGGTGTGCGCGGCCGGGACGGCGGCGTGTGTCGGATTCCTGTGGTGGAACGCGGCTCCGGCGAAGATCTTCATGGGTGACACGGGGGCGCTGGCGCTGGGCGGGCTGCTGGCGGGGCTGTCGATCACCACCCGCACCGAGTTGCTGATGGTGGCGGTGGGCGCGTTGTTCGTGGCGGAGATCCTGTCGGTGCTGTTGCAGATCGTCATGTTCCGCACCACCCGCACGCGGCTGTTCAAGATGGCGCCGTTCCATCACCATTTCGAGCTGACCGGGTGGCCGGAGACCACGGTCATCGTCCGGTTCTGGCTGCTGGCCGCGATCGCCTCGGCCACCGGATTGATCGCCTTCTACGGTGAGCACCTCACCACCGCCGGCTCCCGGCTGCCCTGAGACCCGCACATGCCGTGTGGCCCATCCGGAAGCGTTTCCGGATGGGCCACACGGGTTTTCGGGTCAGTGCACCACGGCGGGCACGTCGGCCTCGGCGGGTGCGGCCGCTTTGGCGCGGGGCAGGAAGAACGCCGGGATCAAGGTGGCGACCAGCAGGCACAGCGCCACCACGAAGGTGTGGGCGAAGGCGCGCGCGGCGAGGTCGAAGCCCTCGCCGAGCAGGGTGTGCGGCAGCTGCGCGAGCTGGCCGTTGTAGCGCGACCCGATGGCCGCGTTGGCCAGCGACGGGTCGGGGGCGCCCGGGGGCAGCTGCACGCCCTTGCCGCCCAGGGTGTCGCCCCGGTTGAGCAGGCTGGTCAGCACCATGGAAATGGTTGCGGTGCCGATGGATCCGGCGGTCTGGTTGACGATGTTCATCAGCGTCGACCCGCGCGCGACCTCGCTGTGGGTCAGCGTCTGGATGGCAGCGGTCATGGTCGGCATCATGGTGCAGCCCATGCCCAGACCCATCACGAACAGCACCCCGCACAGCAGCGCATAGGGGGTGTCGGCCTTGACCTGGGTCAGGAACGCCATGGACAGCGCCATGACGGTGATACCGGTGAGCACGATCTTGCCGGGCCCGATCTTGTCGACCAGCCGGCCCGCGATCGGCATGGTGAGCATGGCGCCCAGGCCCTGCGGGGCGATGAGCAGACCGGCGGCCAGCGTCGATTCCCCGCGCACCTGCTGCAGATACGACGGCAGCAGCAGACCGGAGCCGAAGAACGCCATGGCGAACAGGGTCATGGTCATCACCGCGTAGCGCAGCGACTTGTTCTCGAACAGCCGCAGTTCGATCAGCGGGTGCTCGGTGCGCAGGGCGTGGAAGACGAAGCCGATCAGCAGCGCCAGGCCGATGATCGCGGGGATGAGCACCTTGGCCGATTCGACGGTGCCCTCACCGGGAATCGAGGACACGCCGTAGAGGAAGGCGGCCAGACCGGGCGAGGCCAGCAGCATGCCCAGGAAGTCGAAGCTCTGCGAGGGTTCGGGGTTGTCGCGCGGGAAGACGACGAACGCCAGGATCAGCGCGATGATGCCGATGGGCAGGTTGATCAGGAAGATCCAGTGCCAGCTGAAGGATTCGATCAGCCAGCCGCCCAGGATCGGGCCGCCGATCGGGCCCAGCAGCATCGGCACGCCCAGCACGGCCATGACGCGGCCGATGCGCTGCGGGCCGGCGGCGTGGGTCATGATCGTCATGCCCAGCGGCATGAGCATGCCGCCGCCCAGGCCCTGGATGACGCGGAAGGCGATGAGGGACTCGATGTTCCAGGCCGTCGAGCACAGCACCGAGCCGAGCACGAAGAACACCAGCGCCATCATGTAGAGGCGTTTGGTACCGAAGCGGTCGGCGGCCCAGCCGGTGAGCGGGATGACGGTCGCCAGGGCGAGGGTGTAGCCGGTCATCGACCAGGCGGCGATGGCGTAGGTGGTGTCGAAGTCGTGCTGGAAGGTGGGGATCGCTACGGTCACGACGGTCACGTCGAGGATCGACATGATGGCGCCGAGCACCACGACACCGGCGATTTTGAAGACGCCGATGTCCAGTTTGTCGTCGGCGGAATCGGCCGCCACGGTATCCGGAGGGGTGGTCACCGGTTCAGCCTGCCAGCCGGTCGGTTACGAAACCAGCACATATTGATATCGGCGTTTCGGCGGCATCCGGGCGGCATCGTCATCGCGTCTCATTCCGGCGGCGGCGGCCGGCCATCGTCATTGTCGTAGAAGTTCTCCGCGGCCGCGTCGGCGGCGGCCTCGGCCCGCATCTCGAACTCGGAAGGGTCAGCCGGATCCGGTTCGCGCACATCGCTTCTGCCCTCGGAATCGGTGGGATCGACGGGAATGCGATCGGTGCTCACGAGAGGTCCTCTCTGCAGCGCGATGGTCGCCAGGAGCCGGATCAACCGATCATACCGAGCGGTAGCAAATATCCGGCGACTTCCCGGGCGCCCCGGTCGGGCCACTCGGCGCGCGTACGCTGGCGTTCTCGAGCGATCCAGTCGAGGAGTTCATTCGCGATGACCGACCCGGTAGTGGGCCTGACCGGTACGCTGACCTCGCCGATCCGAGGCAAGGGACTCCTCGGTGAGGTGCAGGTCGCTATTCGAGGGGGAACCGAGCTCTACATCGCCCGCGCCGAGGAGCCGTTGGCGGCCGGCGCGACCGTGCTCGTCGTGGCCGTGCATCCGGGGCGCATCGTCGATGTTGTTGCGTGGATTCCCCTTCCGGGCGATCGATAGATCGAGAACTTCTTTCCACGAGTAGAGGGAGACAACGATGCTCGGGTACCACGTTCCGGCGCCGGACCAGGCGATGCTGGTCAGCGGCGGCCGCGGCGGCAAGGACAACGCACCGTTTCGGGTGATCATCGGGCACGGCGCATGGGTGGTGCCGTTGTTCCGCAAGGTGCGGTATCTGTCGCTGGCCATGTTCGAGGCCGAGATCGGCGAACGCTGCGTCACCAAGCAGGCCATCCAGCTCGATGTGCGGGCGGTGATCGCGTTCAAGGTCGCCAACGACACGCAGTCGATCGTCAATGCGGCACAACGGTTCCTGTCCGAGCAGGAGCGCGAGATGAGCGTGCTGACCGGGCGTATCTTCTCCGGGCATCTGCGCTCGATCGTGGGCTCGATGACGGTGGAGGAGATCATCCGCGAACGCCAGAAACTGGCCGACGAGGTGCTGGTGGCCTCCAAGGTGGAGATGAGCAATATCGGGCTGTGGGTGGACTCGTTCCAGATCCAGCACATCGACGACGGCAACCTCGGCTACATCGCGGCCCTGGCCGCCCCGCACAATGCCGCGGTCAAGCGTGACGCGCAGATCGCGCAGGCCGCGGCCGCGCAGCTGGCGGCCCAGGCCGAGCAGGAGTCCCAGCGCAAGCAGGCCGAGTATCAGCGCGAGACCGCGATCCTCAAGGCGCAGTACCAGCGCGATATCGACAAGGCCAATGCCGAAGCGGCGCAGGCGGGTCCGCTCGCGCAGGCCACCGCCATGCAGGAGGTGCTGTCCGCGCAGGCCGAGCAGGCGCGCAAGCAGGCCGAGCTGCGTGAGCAGCAGTTGCAGGCCGAGGTGGTGAAACCGGCTCGGGCAGAGGCGGATCGGGTGCGGATCCTGGCCGAGGCCGAGGCCGATCGCACGCGCATCCAGGCCGAGGCGGCGGCGTCGAACAACCGGATCGCGCTGGATCAGCTGCTGATCGAGCAGTTGCCCGAGATCGTCAAGCAGGCGTCGGTGGGCCTGTCGAAGGCGAATCTGACCGTGCTCAACGGTCCCGATGGGGTCTCGGAGATCGTGAACGGCATGGTGGGCCAGGGACTGACGGTCTTCAATTCGTTGCAAAAGGCACTTTCCTCCAACAATGATCAGCCCGCGGACTAGAGTGACCGCCAGAGGGACGCGGCGACGAGGAGCGGGTGTTTAGGTGTCCATCGGGAAATTGGTGTCGTTCGACAGTTCTCGGGGTTTCGGATTCATCCGTCCAGAAGACGGTGGTCCGGATGTGTTCGTGCACGTCAACGACATCGGGCTGGACGAGGACGAGTTGCGCCAGGGGCGGGTGTTCGAATTCGATGTGACCGAGGGTGATCGGGGTCCCAAGGCGATCAACCTGGCGGTGGTGCCGGGGCAGTCGGCTCCGGTGCGGCATGCCAAGGGCAAGGATCATCGCGGGTCGGGGCAGTTGACTGCGGCCGAGCATCGCCGGCTGATCACCGAGTTGCTGCTGGATGCCTCGCCGCAGCTGACCGCGGCGGAGATCATCACCATCCGCGACCGGCTCACCGCCTTCGCCGATCAGCACGGGTGGATCGAGAACTGACCGGTTCGCATTACGATCGGTCTCGGGTCCATCGCGAACCGAGGAGGTCGTGTGCAACTACCCGTGATGCCACCGGTCAAACCGATGCTGGCCAAATCGGTCTCGGAGCTGCCCCGTGACCCGGGGTTGCTGTTCGAACCGAAATGGGACGGCTTCCGCTGCATCGTCTTCCGCGACGGCGACGAGATCGAACTGGGTTCCCGCAACGACCGGCCCCTGACCCGGTACTTCCCCGAACTGGTGGAACTACTGGGTCGGGCGCTGCCGGACCAGTGCGTGGTGGACGGGGAGATCGTGGTCGTCACCGAGAACGGCCTGGATTTCGACACGCTGCAGAACCGGCTGCATCCGGCCGCCTCGCGGGTGAAGAAGCTGGCGGTGGAGACACCGGCCAGCTTCGTCGGCTTCGACCTTCTGGCGCTAGGAGAGCAGGATCTGACCGATCGGCCCTTCGCCGAGCGGCGGCGGATGCTGGAAACCGTGCTCGACGGGCAGGCGCCGGGCACACATCTGACACCGATGACCGAGGACCCGCAGGTGGCGGCGGACTGGTTCACCCGGTTCGAGGGCGCGGGGTTCGACGGGGTGATGGCCAAGGCGGCGGATCTGCCGTACCTGCAGGACAAGCGGGTGATGCTCAAGATCAAGCACGAGCGGACCGCCGACTGCGTGGTGGCCGGGTTCCGCTGGCACAAGGACGGGCAGGGGGTGGGGTCGCTGCTGCTGGGGTTGTTCGACGACGAGGGGAATCTGCATCACGTCGGGGTGGCGTCGAGTTTCACCGCGGCCCGGCGCAAGGAGCTGGTGGGTGAGCTGGAACCGTTGCGCGAGAACGCACTCGAGCAGCATCCGTGGCGATCGTGGGCCGATGCGGCCGCGCAGGCCAAGGCGGACGGGAAGATGCCGGGCGGGGTGAGCCGCTGGACCGGCGGCAAGGATCTGTCGTGGGAGGCGCTGCGCCCGGAGCTGGTGGCCGAGGTGCGCTACGAGCATGTGATGGCGGGCCGGCTGCGCCACGGTGGCCGGCTGGTGCGGTTCCGCACCGACCGCACCCCCGAATCGTGTACCTACGCCCAGCTCGACGAGGTGGCGCCCGCCGAGCTGGCCGACATCTTCGCCGACGCCAGGAACGCGAAAGGGACTGCGCGGTGAGCGATTCGGTGGAGCTCGAGGTGGCCGGGCATACGGTCGGCGTCTCCAATCCGGGCAAGGTGTACTTCTCCAAGCGTGGGGAGACCAAGCTGGACCTGGTGAATTACTATCTGGCCGTTGCCGATCCGATCATGCGGACCATCGGCGGGCGGCCGGTGCTGCTGGAACGGTATCCGGATGGGGCCTCGGGGAAGTCCTGGTTCCAGAAGCGGGTGCCGAAGTCGGTGCCGGACTGGTTGCAGACCACGGTGGTGTCGACGCCGAACGGGACCACCAGCGACGCGCTGGTCGCAGTCGATATGGCGCACATCGTGTGGGCGGTGAACCTGGGCTGCCTGGGTTTCCACGTCTGGCCCACCCATGCCGGCGCCGAGGCCGCCTCCACGTTTCCCCCGGTCATGGACGCGGCCGGCACCGTCCTGCCGCCGACCGGGGTGACCGATGAGTTGCGTATCGATCTGGACCCCTCCCCCGGTATCGGTTTCGACGATCTGCGGGCGGCCGCCTTCGCCACCCGCGAGCTGTGCACCGAACTGGGTATCGATGTGCGCGTGAAGACCTCCGGCTCGCGCGGTCTGCACCTGTACGCGCTGCTGCAACCGGAGTGGGACGGTTATCAGGTCCGGGCCGCGGCGGTCGCGCTGGCCCGTGAGCTCGAGCGCCGCCACCCCGAGCGCATCACGGCCGCCTGGTGGAAGGAAGAGCGCGGTTCGCGGGTGTTCGTGGATTTCAACCAGAATGCCCCGCACAAAACGGTTTTCGGTGCCTGGTGTGTCCGCCCGAAGGTCGGCGCGCAGGTGTCCACCCCGATTTCGTGGGAGGCGCTGGCGACGATCGTCCCCGACGAACTGACCATCGCGACGGTCCCGGCCCGGGTCGCCGAACTGGGTGACCCGTGGGCCGATCGTGTCCCCCAGTCCCTGGAACCACTGCTGGAGATGTCGGAGAAGGACATGGCCGCAGGGTTGATGGACGCGCCCTGGCCGCCGGTCTATCCGAAGATGCCCAACGAGCCGCCGCGCGTGCAGCCGAGCAAGGCTCGCAAGGACAGTGCCGAATAGCGGTGTGCTGGTAGCACTCTCACCGCACAGCCCCCGGCGAGCCGCGCTCGCCGGGGGCTGTGCGGTTGTGAGATGTCTCGTGGTGGCGGACGGCGAGTTGTGGCGTTACCGTCATCGGCGACAACGCCGACGACTCGGGCTATATCTGGAATGTCGTACTGTCCGAACAGTTTCCGACACACCACCGACAGGCAGGGACATTCGATGGACAGCAATATCGGGCGCGTGGCGTGGGACCACCGGGCCGCCGCCGCGTACGTGCGTGCGGCCGGTGATGCCGCGGCCCTGCTGGGCACCGCGAAGGATCACGCGCACACCGTGGCCGGTATGGACCTGTCCGGGCTGGGGACCCTCGGCAACGGGTTCGCCGCGGCCTGGGCGACGGCCTGGACCACCCACGGCGGCCACCTGCAGACCGCGTCGGCGCTCACCGGCGCCTACGGCCGGGCCGTCACCGGGTGGGGGACCGTGCTCGGCGGGGTGGACACCGAGTCCGCGGCCACGATAGCGGGCGCCGTCCCCGGCACCGACGAGATCCAGGCGTAGGCCCGTCAGCGGATCAGGGGGACAACCGATATGCGGACCGGCATTCAGGGCGGAGACCTCACCGCGGTGGACGAACCCGCTCTGGTCACCGCCTTGGTCGCACCGCTGGTGAAGCTGCGCGCGGCTCTGGGCGACGGGACCCGCCCCGGCGGGACGGCCCTGGCGGCGCTGGCGGCGGTGCCAGGCACCGTGCGCTCGGCCGAGGACGCCCACCGGGGCGGGATCACGCCGCTGGCGTCGACCGAGACCGCCGCGGCGGCGGTGCCCGTCCTGACGCGAACGGGCGATGAGGTGGGTGCCCTGGCCGACGTGGCGGAAACCCTTGCGCCGCTGGTGACCTCGGCCTACGCCACTCGCGACAAGGCCGCCGCCGACCTGGATGCCCTCATCGCCGATTTCCGGGCGCAGGCCACGCCGCTGGTGAAAGCCGCACGCTCGCAAGCGGATCTGGACTCGGTGGTGAGCCTGGCCGCGGACTACGTGCGTGACGGGGTGAGCGTGGCCGAAGCTGCCGACGGCCGCATGGACATCCTCACCGCCCGGATCACCAGCATCGACCAGGCCGGGGTCACCGTGCCCACCGGCCTGCCGATCGACAACGACATCAGCACACAGCGCGACGGACAGGCGGGCACGATCTCATGAATTTGTTCGGCGACCTGCCCGGCTTCGCGGGCGGACCGATCGTGCCCGCGCCCGGCACCCCGGTCGCGGTGCCCCCGCCCGGCCCCGACACCGACCCGCCCGAGACCGAGGACTTCGAGGTCACCGGCGATATCCGCGATCACAGCTGGGACGAGCTGCCGACCGCGCGGCCCGGCCACCGGACCACCCTGTGGGACGATCCCGAGCACGCCGCGGCCCTGCAGGGCCCGCTGGCGGCCACCGATCCGGTGCTCGGGGCCGACACCACCACCGAGGCGGGCACCGCGCGCATCGATACGCACACCACCTACCACGAGATCGAAAAGCATTGCGCCGCCGAGTATTCGGTGACTCTCACGATCCAGATCAAGGCTCAGCCATGACCGACCCTGACGTTCCGGTGTTCACCACCACCAGCAGCAACCGCACCATCACCGTGACCGCCACCGACGCCGGCCAGATCATCGAACTCCGTTTCGAGGCCGCCGAATACGGCCGTGGTGCCGCCGCCCTGGCCGCCGAGATCGTGCGCCTGGCCCAGCGCTGCACCCTGCTGGCCCGTGCCCGCCGCCGCGAGGCCCTGGCCGCCTTCGGCCTGGCCGACGTACTCCTGGACCGCCTGGGGCTGCCCGACCCCCACACCGTCGCCGCCGAACTCGCCCGCCTGGACGCCCCCGCCGCCGACACCACCCCGCACAGGTGGGTGCGTGCCCTATGAGCGCCGACATGCAAGCCCTCATCGCTCAGGTCGGCGACCAGCTCGAAGCCCTCACCCTCGCCGCCGACGGCCTGGCCCGAGTCACCGGCCACGCCTCCGGCCTGCACGGCACCATCACTGCCGAGGTGGCCGGCGACGGCACCCTGACCGCCCTGACACTGGCCGAGTCCATCACCGCCCACCCACCCGACCAGGCCGCCGCCGCCATCCTGGCCACCATCACCGCGGCCACCACCGCCGCCGCTCGCCAGCGCGCCGAACTGCTGGCCCACCTCAGCGACACCCTCACCTAGCTGTCCTGGCTGCCGTCCCCGAACAGCGCGAGCTGGCGCGACGAAGCGACCGATCCCCCGATCTTGCGCAGACACCGGGCGCACGTGACTTCCGCCCGGGTCGGCTCCAGCACAGTCGGCGACCACCCGGCAACACCGGTGTGGCACAACAGCTCCGGCACTTCCTCACCCTCGATCCAGTGCCCGAGGCTGACCGCGTGCACGGTACGCCCGGACCGCACGACGGCGTGCACACCCGGGTCGCCGAACACCGCTCGCGCGGCGGAGGCTAGAGGAGCGATATCGGTCATGCGCCCAGACGATAGGTCTGGTCACCGACAAACCGAACCCACCAGGACCTGCTCCGGGCACTCGCCGAAGATCCCCACGCGACTTACGTAATGTCATGTAACGTAACAATAAGGCGAGGGTTCTGTTCCGGTGCCGCATACATCGAGGCTGATGGCCAGGCTCGTGTGCGCCGTTCCGCAGTCCGCAGGGTCCGTGCTCGATCTCGTGGAATTAACGTGTCTAGGTGGTATGTAAATGGCGCAGGTGATCGTCGAATGAAGATCGACGTGCAGTTGGATTGCCGGCCCGAGGACTCCGAGCAGGCAGCCGTCGAGAACGCTGCTCTCGGTGTCGACGGGTTGTTCAGCTTCGAGGGCGCCCACGATGTTTTTCTGCCGCTGGCGCTCGCGGCGCGGGTCGCCGACCTGGACTTCTTGACCAATATCGCGGTCGCGTTGCCTCGCAGTCCCTTGCATCTGGCGCATCTGGCCTACGACATGCAGTCGATCACGAAGGGGCGGTTTCGGCTCGGTCTGGGGTCTCAGATTCGGTCCCACATCGAAAACCGGTACGGGGGTCAGTGGTCGCGTCCGGCGGCGCGGATGCGAGAGACGGTGGCCGCGATCAAGGCGATCCTCGACACCTGGCAGTACGGCACACCGCTGCGGTTCGAGGGCGAGTTCACCCGCCACACGCTGATGACGCCCACATTCGATCCCGGACCGAACCGTTTCGGCCCTCCGCAGGTGTGCCTGGGCGCGTTGGGCCCGGTGATGACACGCACGGCCGCGGAGGTGGCCGACGGCTTGCTGGTGATGCCGTTCGGCAGCCGCCGCCATTTCGGGGAGGTCACCGTGCCCGCGGTCGAGGAGGGCCTGGCGCGAGCCGGTCGCACGCGGGCCGATCTGGCGATCTATCCGCAGGCGATCGTCGCGGTGGGCCGCACACCGGAGCAGCTCGACGCGGCGCGTCACGGTGTGAGACGACTTCTCGCGTTCTATGGCTCGACCCCGGCCTATCGGTCGGTGCTCGAGGTCGAGGGGTGGGGCGGGCTGCAGCCGCGACTGCATCAGCTGGCCAGGCGCGGCGAGTTCGACGCGATGGCCGATCTCGTCGACGACGCGATGCTCGACACCTACGCCGTGGCCGGGACACCCGAGCAGTGCGCGATCGAGATCCGGTCGCGGTTCTCCGCGCACGCCGATCGGGTGTGCTGCTATTTCCCGGGCTACTCCCCCAGCGGTCAGCACATCGCGGATCTGGCCCGCGCGGTCAAGGACAGCGCCGCATGAGCGGGGTGCGGGTCGAGATCGTCGACGGTGTCGGGCTGGTGACGCTCGATCGTCCCGCCAAGCGCAACGCTTTCGACGGGCCGATGGGGCGGGCACTGGGCCGGGCCTACCGCCGGTTGGACGAGGATCGGACGGTGCGGGTGATCGTGCTGACCGGCACACCGCCCGCGTTCTGCGCCGGGGCCGACCTGTCGGCGGGCGCGCAAACCTTCGCCGCACCCGAGGATCCGGGCTTCTCCGCCTCACCGATCACACCGCCGGCATTCGATCTCCGCACACCGGTGATCGCTGCGGTGAACGGGCACGCCATCGGCATCGGGCTCACCCTCGCTCTGCAGGCCGACATCCGTGTGATGGCGGCGGAGGGGAAATACGCGATCCCCCAGGTACGCCGCGGGGTGATCCCGGACATGATGGCGCACTGGACCCTGCCTCGGATCGGCGGGATCGCCGTTGCGGCCGATCTCCTGCTGACCGGTCGGACGTTCGACGGCACCGAGGCCGTCAGCCTGGGACTGGCGTCTCGATGTGCACCCGCGGACCAGGTGCTGGCGACAGCGATGGACATCGCTTCCGACATCGCGACCAACGTGGCGCCCCGGTCGGCGGCGTTGAGCAAGCGGCTGTTGTGGGACGCCGCCCGCACCTCCGACACCCCCGAAGTGGTGGCCGCCCGCGAGACCGCGGTCCACCGGCAGCTGATGGGAACCCCGGATGCCCGCGAGGGGGTGCGCGCCCACCTCGAGCGCCGCGCCCCCCGATGGGCCCCGGCGGAACCTGTGACCCACGACCACGCCGAGTAAGAGAAGAGGCCCTCCGGCAATGGGAAACACCAGCAGATTCGGTGCGACGACGGTGACCGACGAGGTCCTCGCCGACGCCGACCTCACCGGCCACGTCGCACTGGTGACCGGCGCCACCAGCGGGCTCGGTGCCGAGACCGCGCGGTCACTGGCCGCGGCCGGCGCCGAGGTGATCCTGGCGGTGCGGGACATCGCAGCCGCCACCGTGCTGTGTGAACGGATCCGTGACCGGCATCCGCACGCTGTGCTGGACGCGGTCCACCTCGATCTGGCCGACCTCGGCAGCGTGCGGGCGGCTGTGCATCTGTTCACTGCCCGTCGGCAGCGGCTGAACTTCCTGATCAACAACGCGGCGGTGATGTACACGCCGTTCGGGCACACCACCGACGGGTTCGAGCTGCAGTTCGGGATCAACCATCTCGGCCACTTCGTCCTGACGACCGGCCTGCGCGCTGCACTGTCGGCCGGTGCCCAGCACACGGGTCACCCCAGCCGTATCGTCACGGTCTCCTCCGACGCCCACCACCGGTACCCGGCCGACCTGGGTGACCCGAACTTCCATCGACGCAGCTACGACAAATTCGCCTCCTACGGTCAGTCCAAATCGGCCAACATCCTGATGACCGTCGCACTGGCCGCGCGGCGGACCGGGGACGTGCACGCCTTCGCCGTGCATCCAGGAGTGTGCGCCACCAACCTGGCCCGGCACATGTCCCGCACGGACTTCACCGAGATGCGCCGGCTGTCGAGCCGCGACCCCGGCCTGCTGCGCACCCTCAAATCGGTGCCCGCCGCGGCGGCAACCACGGTCTGGGCGGCGACCGACGCTCGACTGTCCGAACTCAACGGCGCTTACCTCGCCGACTGCGCGCCGGCGCAAGCCAGTGCCCATGCCACCGATCTCGACACCGCCGGCGCGCTGTGGGAGTTGTCCGAGGAGCTCACCGCGCACCGGCCGTGACCGCACCCCTCACCTGCGTGCCGTATTCGCGCCGGCGACCTCGCTGTGTCGTGCCGCGACCACATAGAGTGCGCCGGCGAGGGTTTCGACGTAGGCGTCGGCATCGTCGAGCCCGCGTCGCAGCCCGCGCATGGACGTGGAATCGGCCAGGAGATCGAACAGGAATTCGGTGTCGACATCGGCGCTGATTTCGCCGCGCTGCACGGCATGGTCGATCAAGTCCGAAAATGCTTGTCGCACAGGCGCACCCAGGGCGGTCAATCGAGCCCGTGCCTGTTCGGTCTGGGTGTCGGCCAACAGCCCCGGAAAGCCCGCGCGCGCAGCGGGGCGCGCCGCGCGGGCCAGGAAGGTCTGGACCCAGGTCTTCAGATCCTCGCGCAGGTCACCGGTCTCCATCGGCAGCGGATGCCCGCCGGGGCCGTGCACGGCCTCCTCGATCAACGCCTCCCGAGTCGGCCAGCGGCGGTAGATCGCCGGCGTATTCACACCCGACTGCCGTGAGATCGCCGCGATCGTCGTCTGTTGGTAACCGACCTCGGCCAGCAGGCGACGAGCCGCCACCAGCACGGCCTGATCCTTCGATTCGTCCCGTGGACGCCCGATCCGCGGCCCCGCTCCTTCGCTCATAGTTCCATGTAATCACGCTACGTTTCTGCGGACCAGAATCTGGCAGTGACGGGTTGCAGAGGCTGACCACCCTGCAGATATGGACTGTTCAGACCGCCGAGCGCCCTAGAATAGTTATGTGGCACCCCGTTACGTAATTGGTGACTTACGGCGACCCGAAAACCGTCCTGCACCTGTTCGCGCGACTCCACACCGCCTCGGCGCCACCCCTGGGCGGGGGCGCGGCCCTGCGGAGCGACTGGGTCTGTCGGTGGCGTTGTGCACGTTTCCGTGGCTGGGGTTCGTGCCGGACAAGGTGGCCGCCGGTCGCGGTGGCGCGTCTGGCCGAGCAGCTGAAAGTCGATGCGTCCCTGATCCGTTCGTACGGTAGGCGAGCGCAGACGCGCACCGAGCGTCTGCGGTTGGTCGCCCAGCATGTGGGGTGGCGGCCAGCTGGGGCGATGGAGCTGAAGGAGCTCGACGAGTTCCTGTTGGCGCGGGCGATGGAGCACGATTCACCAACGCTGTTCCTGGCCACGCTGGGCCGCCGCCTGGACGACGAGGTCTCGGCCCACATCAGCCCGGCGCACAGCGAGAACATCTTCTTCGGCGCGATCGAGGTCGACATCGACGCCGAACTCGCCCAGCTCGGCCCCACCGGTTACCGACCGCTACGAGTACGCGACACCCTGTTCCAACCCCAGCGGGCCCGACCGACGCGAAGGACGAACCAGCGCGGTTACGCTGCGTCGGCGCGTAGCGCCTTCGGGACCGAGGAGCTATCACCGGGCCGGTACCTCCACGGCAACGCATTACGGGTCAACGCGATGAACAGCACCGACACGAAGACGACAGCGCAGGCAGCCTCGACAATCTGAAAGACCGCGAACTCGGCACCGCGTGGCATCTCCAAAACTCCTACTACCACAGAGAATGCCACCGCCGGCCCTCGGAACGCCGGCTTCGTCGCCCACGCGGCCAGCGGCACGATCGCCCACAGCAGATACCACGGTTGCACCACAGAGGACAGCAGCACGATTGCACCCACCGACAGGCCGAGCGCACCGATCGGGTGCAGGCGCCCGGTCCACGTGGCCACCAGCATGCGCAGGCTCAGGAACGCGGCTGCCGCCATCGCGAGCGGGCGCGTGAAGCTCAGCAACGCGGTGGTGTGATCACCCAAACCCAGGAGTACACCGCCGAACCCGGTGATGATGCCCAGAGCAGTCGGAAGCGACAGCCAACTGCGTACCGCATTGGCCGTGCCGAGGGTGTAGATCCAGCCGAAACCGAGGCCACTACCCCAGCAGACCAACAGGGTGGTCAGCGCGGCGATCACACCGAGCGCCATCGCGGCACGAATCACAGGCCCGATACGGCTGCCCCACTGTCGAGCCAGCGCCATGCCGACGAACCCCAGCGCGATGATCGCCGGAGCCTTGACCATGGCCGCTAGCGTGATGAGCACTGCGCCGAACCCCAGCAGCACCCAGGCGCGCCCGTCCAAAAGCGGAGATGAACCCGTATAGATGTCAACGCCGACGGGGAGCGCGCGGAGACAGTACTCCAGCCCGACCAGCATGAGTCCGAGCATCAGCGTGTCGTTGTGCACCCCGGCGACCAGGTGGAACAGCACCAGCGGATTGGCCGCGCCGAGCCACAATGCGCTCACCGGCGCCACCCCGCAGCGGCGCGCCAATCGCGGCAACGCCCACACGATCAACGCCATCCCGCCGAGTTCGAGCAGCCGATGCGACCAGACCCCGAGCAGGATGTTGTCACCGGTGATCGCAGCGATCCCGCGGCCGATCCAGAGAAACAGCGGGCCGTATGGGGCGGGCGTCTCACGCCAGATGTTGGGCACGTTGTTGGTGAGCACATTGTCCAGGCCGAGCCCGGTTGCCGGACCCACCACGTAGGGGTCCATGCCACGCTGCGCGATTTCGCTTTGTGCCAGATAGGAATACACGTCGTTGGAGAACATCGGCGGGGCGATGATCAGCGGAGTGATCCACAGCAACAGAGTGCGGTCGAGCTGAGAGCGGCTGATCCGGTGCGCGGGAGCCTTTCTGGTGCCGCCGACCACGAATCTGCCCAGCAGCAGCCAGGCCAACACCACCGCGACCGTGCCGATCATGCACATTGCCAGCATGGATGTCGGCATCCGCGCGAACAATCCCATCACCCGCACTCCCGACACCGGGTTCTGATGCACCGGCTGAGCGCCCACACCCAGCGCGCTGATCGCCATCAACACTGTTCCAGTGGTGCCGAGCATCCGGATCCGTCCGAACTGCACGGCTTCCCGGCGATCGAGCCCCGGCACCTCTGCCTCGTCGCTGTGCAGGTCGGCGATGGAGTGGTCGGCGGGCGGTGTGTCCAGACCAATGGCCCGACGTCCTAGGTCGATGCTCCTGCGCCGCACGCTTTCTCCCACCCCCACAGCAACCGAGCCTAGCCGCACCACATCGGTAGGTTGGTCGACCTCGGTTCTGGCAGGTCACTACGATTCGCTCCTCCCACGATGCGAGCGCTGTGTCGCGGAAACGATCGCTTTCGAGATCCGTTGTGCGGCAGCCAGCTTCGCTGGATGGATCGGTCTTGGAACCCCGTCTCCGAACCTACGTTTCCAGTGCCCGGGCTGCGGGCCACGCCCTCTACGGCCAGCTTCAGGTGAGCCTGTCCCGGGACCGTTAGGAAAATGATGGTCAGCCGACCTCCCTCGCGTATTCGGCGGCGGTGAGCAGGCGGTCGGTAGAGGCCGCCCGCCGCCAGCCTGATCTTGTACAGCCATGTGCCGTACGCGTCGGCGTTCACTCCCCGGGGGGAGTCGACGGCGTCAGCGTTTGTATGCGGCTTTCCGGGCCGGCGAGCGGGCTTGTCACAACCGGTCGGTGCCCGATCGTGGCCTATCGATGATGAGGCCGATACGGCCCATGTGGTCCGGTCGATGGAGGTGCGGCCCGCGTTTTGTCAGCTGGCCGAGCCTGTGGGGAATCCGGGGCCGACCTTCGTGATGTCGACGGTGATGGTTTTGGTCGATGCGCCCTGGGTCGCGGTGAGGGTGTAGGTGCCCGTGGTGGCGGGTGTCCAGTCGTATCCCAGCAAGGTGGTGCCGTCGTCGTTCCTCGCGACCACGCGGCCGTTGATGCTCAGTGATGCGGGGGTGTACTGGTCCTCACCTACCAGCGTGACGGTGACAATGCAAACTTTCCACGTGGTGGTGCAGGGGACGAAGCCGCCTTCGCGGATGCCGGAAGAGGTATCGGCGGTGAAATAGTCGATTGCCGCCGATGCCGGGGGCGCAAGGAGTGCGGGGAAGAACAGTGCACCTGCCGCGATCGCGGTCAGGGGTGCCAGTCGGTTGATCAAGGTTTCCTCCCCGAGCGAGGCCCGGATTTCGCCGGACCCCATATGAAATGCAATTGTTTCATATTGAGGTGGGGTGGAAAGGGTGTCAAGGCAAAGGAATTGGGGGGTGCTCGAACCGTGCTCGACATAGGTTCTTTGCCCGAGGTGCGGACGCGGCGACCCAAGCCGAGGTGTTCGTAAAACGATCGATTCTCGACACTTACGTGCTGGTGGATGGAGGCACACCAGCAGGAGGCCAATCCTGCGGCTCGACATTGCCAGGCTTCTGAACTATGTCCTGGTCCCAGTCGAACGTCGGCGCTGGCGGACCCCACTGCCGTGGATTGGCGAACGAGACAATTTCGCCACTAAAATCCGCCCTTTTGAAGTCGGTGGTGCCGGAGAAGGTCGCGCCCCCGAACCTAGTGGCGCCGGAGAAGGCCGCGTCGTCGAAGTCGGTGTCACCCGAGAAGATCGCACCCCCGAAGTCGGTGGTGCCGGAGAAGGTTACGCCCCCGAACCTGGTGGCGCTGGAGAAGGTCGCGCCCCCGAACCAGGCGTTGCCAGAGAACGTCACGTCCCCGAAGTCGGTGGTGCCGGAAAAGGCCGCGCCCCCGAACCAGGCGTTGCCAGAGAACGTCGCGCCATCGAAGCGGGCGGCACTCGAGAACCTAACGGCACTGAAATCGACGTCCTCGAGGTATGCGGTTCGAAAGTCGAAGTCACTTGTCGACCAACCATACTCAGCGTTTGGTCGGAGATGGTCGGCGATAACGCGGACGATGGTTGCGCGTACTTCTTTGTCGTTGTGCCGGTACTCGAGGTGGCGCTCAGAGTCGTCGGCGCGGGTGCCGTCCGCGGTCGCGCGGTGATGCTTGAGGACCAGCTTGCTCTGATGGTTTGCCCCGAGTTCAGGGCTGTAGGGCAGTCGGAGGTAGCCGCACGGGACCTCGATGCATTGCTGGCGGCGCAGATCAGCGGATTCGTCAGCGACGCCGGCCATGGCGTAGACCCCGGCGATGCGGACAGCGACGTCTGTCGCACCGAGTTGTGCGGCCGCAGCACCGAAACGTTCGATAAACCGACCCTGCTCGATATCGCGCTGCCGCCGGTAGGCGATCACCAGCGCGACCACACCACCCACGCCGGCCACGACGGTCAACGCGATACGAGTGACGTCGATCTGGGCAGCGGGCTTGGTCGTATCCACCGGCGTGACCCAGCGCAGGAACCCATCGGCGGCGACTGCGATGGCCAGCCCTCCGCAGAGCGCTGCGAAGATCGCCGGAAACAGGCCGATTCCTCTAGTGAAGCGACCAATTGCCTTGTTGCTCTTTCGCACCCACGCGAGCACCGCTCGATTGTGCTCGAAACCATGCCTTCACCGCTCCCGATTCGCCGGCACGCTGTCCTGGTTGACGAACGGGCTTCCGAACGCCGCCACCGGCGAGGACGCGAACGGGCCCGGTGAAGGCGCTTGCGTTCGTTCACCATCGTTTTCCGAACGTGCGATCTAGCGCGCACCGTTCCCAGTAATCGACGATCGGGCGGCAGCGTGCCAGTGTCCGGACCGGATGACAGTTTCACGGGTCTGATCAGGAATTTTATGATCTTGGTAAGCGTGAGACTAGCCACGTTTTCTAACGTCATCGATGTTCAGCCCCAGGCTCACCTGGGGCGCGACTTTCTTGCTCGAATCACTACCCAGGGGAACCATGAAGCACACGATCATCGCCGGCGTCATCGCCGCAGCCGGCACCTTGCTCGTCGCAGCCCCCGCCCACGCCGAAAACTACGACTACCCCGGGTCGTGTCTAGCGGTTCGTAACGACACCGGTCGTACTCTCGCGTTCACGATCGACAATCCGCAGTACGCCGGGCCGTGGGTCTACGCCGTCGGCGAGTACTCCACGGCGACGACCGGCGACGGTCGGCTGGTCCAGTCCAGCAGCGGCGCCTACAATCTCACTCCCTCCAACGCCGCCACCACCAGCAGTTGGGCGTACGACGTGTATATGAATCGGGACGCGGGCTGCAACGGTTCGTGGATCGTGACGTTCAGCTAGATCGCTGATGGCATAGCGGTCGCCGGTAATGTGATCTCGGCGGTGTCCCCGGCCGCCGAGTTGCGCCGGATGGGCGTCTCGCTCGTCGACCCGGGCGAGGAGGTCAAACCGGCCGTCGATGACCTGCTGCGCGATTACCAGGACCGGCTGCGGGTGGGCAACACGCGCATGACCGCCGCCGCACGCGCCGAGCTCGACGACGCGAGCGTGTCCTCAGAAATGCGGTCGACCAGAGCGTCCCACTCGTAGCTGTCTTCCACGTGTTTCCCTCTGCGATCGTCAGCGTCCGGCCGATGCGGAGCGTAACAGAATCCACTGCGGCCGAAGGGAACTCGTGCGATCACTACGACACTGTGCGACTGGCCGGCCACACCAGCAGCGAGGCGGAACAGGCTTCGTCGGAAGCTGACCGTAGAGGGCGTGCCCGCAACCCGGGCACTGGAAACGTTGATTCGGAGACGGGGTTCCAAGACCGATCCATCCAGCGAAGCTGGCTGCCGCACAACGGATCTCGAAAGCGATCGTTTTAGAGACAGAAATCGGTGAATCTCGGCGACACCGGCCCCAGATCCCGCCACATCATGACGGGCGTATCGTCCGGATATGGGTGACGGCATGCCCACAACCTGCGGGTGGTGCGGTGCCCGGCTGCCGAGCGATCGGGCCGGGGTCCGTCGCTACTGCCGGCCCGCGCACCGGCAGGCTGCCTACCGGGCCCGCCGGCGGGAAGCCCGGTCGGTGTGAGCGGCGGTCAACCCGCAGGTTGCGATGGCGTTCATCGCCGAAGACCTGACCGTGCAGATCGAGGTAGTGAAGGAGCTGGTCGCCGACCTCACCCCGTACGGCCGCCTCGCTGCCGGTGGACTGCACAGCGTGGCGGTGGCGCCCTTCCCGGACCTGGTCGAGGACCTGATCAGCTGCGCGGTCATCGCGGACCGCCGCTCCGGAGCGACGTGGGCTCAGATCGGTGCGGCACTGGGTCTGACCGCCGACGCCGCCCGCGCCCGTCACGGCCATCGGCAGCTCGCCGTGGAGTGGCCGATCCCGGCTACCGGCGGGAATGAGAGTTCGCGACGGTAACTCCGAACCCAAAACGGCAGTCCGGGGTGCACCCCAAACGAACAGGTTCCCGAACACCCCCTCCTGCGGGAACGCCTTACCGCCGGGCAGAGCTGCTCGCGTTCGGCCGACCATCGTTTTCCGAACGGCCGCCGCTTCATTCGATCAGGTGCCGCCGTGGCAGCGCGCAAGGGGGAGGGAAGGTGGCGGGCGCACTCGCCGTCTCTGCGAGGAAGCCGAGCGATGTCATCGAGGAACTCCGTAGCCGGGCAGCCGGAACGGCGGGTTGCGGCATGGCGGGTCGGCCGGGATGTTCGGGGTGTCAATACCCCAAATTGTGAAACGGATTCAGTTCTGAATGTTGGCCGAGTCGTTAAACTCGCCGACACCCGGTGGCCTTTCTCCGGGGGGAAGCAAGGAGATCTACCAGCCATGAAGCTGAAACCACTGGCGTGCAAGGGGTTCGGTATCTTGACTGCCGCCACGGTAGCGAGTCTCGCACTCGGGGCGGCACCGGCCTCTGCCAGCATCACCGAACTCGGGGCGGAGTGCCCGATAAGCGGGTACGAAGGGTCCGACCCCAGGTGTGAAAACTCGCACATCTGGGTTGGCACTACGGACTCGACTCCGGTGTGGCTCACCGTCAACGGCACTGTGCTCGGCGGGAGTCCCTTCCCGGTGACGCTCTACGCTGCCGGCGGCGGCTACGGGGCCGGGGTGTACCTCGACTGCGCCGAAATAACGTTGCATGTCACCGCCATGCAAAAGAGCGCGGACGGCACGATCACCAGCCAGAAGTCGATCGATTACACACCTGCCTACCCGCGGGTGGGGAGCACGGCCCAAAGCATCTTGGCCGGTAGCGCCAGCGGCTCGGCCAGCCCCACCTGTCACGTTGTGTAAGGACAGCGTGAGTAGATGCATCCCTGAGGTCAACTGATCCTGCCCATCCACAAGCCGCTGACCATCGTTTTCCGAACAGTTCGGGGTTCCGGTAGTAATCGCCGAAAATCCAACGAAGTTCGGGATGTGCCCTGGTAAAGGGTGATTCGCCGGTTCCGGGTGCGGAGCAGGGTGGTTGGTGCTTGGCTTGGCTGCCGATGAGGTCGGTCGGTGTGCCGGAAGGCTGGGTTCGTGGCGACGCGGGTATTCGCTGATGAGGAGTTGCAGCGACTTCGGGAGTTCCCGGAGATCAGCCGCGATGAGCTGTTCCGGTACTTCACGCTCAGCCCAGCAGATTTGGCGTTCGTCACGCCACAGGGTCGAGGGGCGAGTGTGCGCCTGGGCTTGGCCGTGATTCTGTGCAGTCTGCCGTGGCTGGGGTTCGTTCCGGACAAGGTGGCTGCGGCGCCGCCGGTGGCGGTGACGCGGTTGGCCGAGCAGTTGAATGTCGATGCGGCGCAGCTTCGTTCGTACGGTCGCCGTGCCCAGACGCGCAGTGAACATGTGCGGCTCGTGGCCCAATATCTGGGCTGGCGCGCGGGCGGAGCAATCGAGCTGAAGGAGCTGGATGAGTTCCTGCTGGCGCGAGCGATGGAGCATGATTCGCCGACACTGTTGTTCCGGCTGGCGTCCGAATACCTGATCTCGGCGCGGGTGATCCGGCCGGGCCCGGTCACGCTCGTGGAGCGGGTCGCGCACGCGCGCAACCAGGCTCAGGCCGAGACGTATGACCGGCTGGTACACGAGCTCACACCGCAGCGCTGTCAGGACCTGGATGCGCTGCTGGTGGTCGATCCGTCACTGGGGATGTCGAGGTTGACGTGGTTGTCGACCGGTCCGGTGGAGGCTTCCGCGGCCGCGGTGAAGGCCGAGGTCGACAAGCTGGGGTTCCTGCGCGGGCTGGGTGCCGACGCCCTGGACATCTCGGTGCTGCCCGCGGAGCGGCGACGGTTCCTGGCCACGATGGGCCGTCGCCTGACCGGTCAAGCGCTGGAACGGCGTGATCCGCAGCGGCGGTATCCGATCCTGCTCACACTGCTGACTCAGTCGGCCACCGACGTGCTCGACGAGGTGGTACAGCTGTTCGACCAGGCGATCTCGGCGAAATTCAGCACTGCCGAGAAACGGATGCGCGACGAGCTGGCCGAACGCGGCAAGACCGGCGAGGACCGGCAAGCGCTGCTGGACGATCTCCTGGCGATCGTCACCGACATGCAGATCCCCGACGAGGAGATCGGCGGATTGATCCGCGGCGAGAACATCGGATGGGAGCGGTTGCGCGCGGCGATAGCGCAGGCCAAGCCACGGCTGCCCCGCGATCACGGCCATTTGGCTGCCCTGGATGCCTCGTATTCGTATCTGCGGCAGTTCACTCCGGCGGTGTTGTCGACGGTGCGCTTCGCCGGCGGCACCGCGGCCACCGAGCTGCTGATCGCGGTGAACATGCTGCGCGAGCTCAACGCCACCGGCGGCCGGAAGGTCTTCGACGACGCGCCGACCGGGTTCGTGCCCACCAAATGGCGCGGCTACCTCGACGAAGCCCGAAAGTCGGGCAGCGCGACCGCCTACCGGCACTACTGGGAGCTGTGCGTGCTGCTCGGCCTACGGGACGGCTTGCGCAGCGGCGATGTGTACGTGCCAGGCTCACGCCGCTACGCCGACCCGGCCGCCTACCTGCTCACACCCGAGCAGTGGGAGCCCCAACGCGCCGAATTCTGCCGCCTGGTCGGCAAACCCGCTGATCCGGCCCGCGCGCTGGCCAGCGCCACCGACGAACTGTACGAGGCTCTCGGCGAGCTGGAGACGGTGCTGGTCGAGGGCGACGGCCCGGTCCGTCTCGACGAGGACGGTGATCTGGTGATTTCGCCGTTGACCGCCGAAGATGTCCCGAAGGAAGCGAAGGCGCTCAAGGCCGAGCTCACGGAGATGCTGCCGTTCGCGCCGATCGTGTCGCTGTTGATCGAGTTGGACAAGCGCACCGGCTACCTGGACTGCTTCACCCAGGCCTCGGGCAAGCAAGCCCGCAGTCCCGAGCTGAAACGCAACCTGATCGCGGTCCTGCTGGCCTTCTCCACCAACCTTGGTCTGACCAGGATGGCCGAAGCCTCCGGGATCTCCTACGACATCCTCGCCTGGACCTCGGAGTGGTACGTGCGGGAGGAGACACTGCGCGCCGCGAATACGGCGCTGATCGGCTACCACCAAAGCCTGCCGCTCACAGCGATTTTCGGTGCGGGCACGCTGTCCTCTAGCGATGGCCAGAGGTTCCCTACGCGCGGCAAGTCGATCACCGCCCGAGCCCTGAGCCGCTACTTCGCCCACGAAGGGCTCTCCACCTACACTCACGTCACCGACCAGCACGCCACCTACGGCACCAAGGTCATCGTCGCCACCAGACGCGAAGCGCACTATGTGCTCGATGAAATCCTCGGCAACGCAACCGATCTGCCGATCACTGAACATGCCACCGACACTCACGGCGTCACGCTGGTCAACTTTGGGCTGTTCGATCTACTCGGCATGCAGCTGTCCCCACGCATCCGCGACCTGGGGCGCATCACCCTGTACCGGGCGGGGCCACGCTCCGAGGCGGAATCCCGATTCCCTCACACAGGCCCGTTGCTGACGCGCAAGCTGAATCTGGATCTGATCGCCGAGCACTACGACGACCTGCTCCGACTGGTCGGATCGCTGAAGTTCGGGCACGCCACCGCCTCGCTGCTGGTCGGCAAGCTGTCCGCGTCCGGGCGGCAGAACGCCCTCGCAGCTGCGCTCAAGAAGTACGGGGCGTTGCGCAGGACGATCTACGCCGCGAAGTACCTGTCGGACCCGGACTACCGGCGCAGGATCTCCCGCCAGCTCAACAAGGGCGAATCCCTGCACGCATTGCGTCGCGACCTGCTCTACGCCCACGAAGGCATGATCCGCGCCCGGCACCTGGAGTCCCAGACCGAACAGGCCTGGTGTTTGACCTTGGCCACCAACGCCGTGATCGCCTGGACCGCAGAGTATTACGGGTTGGCGGTGGAGCAGATGCGCCGCGAGGGGCGGCGCATCGACGACGAGGTCCTCGCGCACGTCTCACCCGCGCACAGCGAGAACATCAACTTCTTCGGCGCGATCGAGGTCGACATCGATGCCGAACTCGCCCAACTCGGACCGACCGGTTACCGACCGCTGCGGGTTCGTGACACCTTGTTCTGATCGACACCTGGCGTGCCGATCAGAACAAGAATCTCGAGTGACTACTCCTCGGTCGTTATCCCGGAGCTGACCGCGGGCCGGTCATCGACGGCGCCGGTCCTGGAATCCTCCGGTGCGGAGACCCGTGAAGACCGTCGCGGCAGCATCAGCGCGGGTACCACCGCTACAGCGCCGATCGCGAGTGCCCACCAATAGGTTTGGGTGAACGCGTGCGCCAGCGTGTGGGTGATTCCGTCGGTTGGCACTGTTGTCGTCAACGCGTTCGCAACGGAACCCTCGTGTTCGATGTTGCGTTGGACCAGCACCAGCAGCGCCGCGACTCCGAACGAACTCGCCGCACGGAGGCTGACGTTGGTAGCGGTTGTGGCCGAGGGGATTTCGGAACGCTGCAACGTCTGATAGCTGGCGCTCATCGCGGCGGGCATTATCATGCCGTGCCCGAGGCCGATCACGAACAGCGTGGCCACGACCAGGGCATTGCTGGTGTCGGGGCCGATCTGGGTGAGACCGAGGATTCCCAACAGCACCAGAGGCAGTCCGATGAGGATCAGCAATCGTGGAGAGTGCTTGTCGGTCAGTTTGCCGGTGATCAGCGTCGTCATCATCGCGCCCAGCCCGAGCGGCGCGACCATAGCTCCCGAACGCAGCGGGCTGTCGGCGTTGACGGTCTGGAAATACAGCGGCAGCAGCGCCGTCAGGCCGGACAGAGTGCCGATATAGGCGAAGACCAGCACGTTGACCGCGGTGAAGTTTCGATCCCGCACCAGCCGAACGTCGACCAGGGCTGTGGCACCCTTGCGGCGAGCATGCAGGACATAGCAGGCGATCAGCGCAACTCCGGCGAGCACGCTGGCGACGACACCGATATCGGTCAGCCTCGTCCCGCTGCCCGCCCGCGCGGTGCCGTACACCAGTGCACCCAAACCCGGTGACAGCAGCACCAATCCGACGATGTCGAGCCTGCTGCCACGGTCACGGACCTCGTCGGTCGGCAATAGCCGGATCGCGGCGATGACGGCCATCGCGCACAGGGGCACGTTGATGTAGAACATCCACCGCCACGACAGGTGACCGAGGATCAGCCCGCCGACTGTCGGACCGAGTACCGGGGCGAGCATCGCGGGTACCGCGACCGCGCTCATGACGCGGCCCATCCGGGCGGGGCCGGCGGCACGGGCCAGCATCGTCTGCCCGATCGGCAGGATCATGCCGGCGCCGAAGCCTTGCAGCACTCGGAACGCGATGAGGCTGGTGATGTTCCAGGCCATTCCGCACAGCACCGATCCGGTGATGAACAGCAGCAGCGAGGCGATCCACATCGTTTTCGGGCCGAACCGCATGATCGCCCATCCCGACAACGAGATGCTGGCCGAGAGCGCCAGGGTGTATCCGGTCAGCACCCATTGAATCGCCGTGAGCGACGTATGGAACTGAGCACCAAGGGTGTTCACTGCGACGCTGGTGATCGTGGTGTCGAGGATCGTCATGATCGCGCCCAGGACCACCACGATTACGAGTTTGCGCAGGGCCGGGTCGAAGTCGGTCGTTTCCGTTCGAGGTTGTGTCATTGCGAGGTTTCCCCACCATCGTTATCGATACACTGTATCGATAACGATACGGCGTTCTGTCAAGCGATACGGTGTCTCGGGTAGACTGCGGACCGTGGAGCTGCATGATTCCGGCGAAGACAACACCGCGTCTGGCACCCCGATTTGGGCGCGCGAGACGCCGCGGCGACGGCCTGCGGTGACCAGGGACGACATCGTTGCCGCCGCAATGGAACTCGCGAATACCGAGGGCCTCGACGCTGTGTCCATGCGTCGGGTCGCCGCACGGCTGGGCGTCGGTCCGATGGCCCTCTACACGCACATCGACAGCAAAGACGATCTGTTCGACCTGCTCGCCGACGCGCTGGCCGGTGAGATCGTCCTCGACGAGGGTGATCTCACCGCGGACTGGCGTGAGTCGATCACCCGTGTGGCCCGGTGCGAGCGCGCCATGATCAAACGGCACCCTTGGGCCACCGATCTGGTCGGCAAGCGCACCACGATCGGGCCGAACGCGCTGCTGCACATCGAGCAATCACTCAAAGCGCTGGACGGGCTGGGTGTTTCACCGGCACAGGCGACGCAGATCGTGCAGGCAGTCGATCAGTACACGACTGGATTCGTCCTGCGGGAGACCCTGGCATCGTCGCCGGAGTCGTTCGGGCTCGACTCGCCAATCGGTGCCTATCTTCGTGATGCGGCGACTGCGGCCGGCCACGAGCGGCTGACCGAACTACTCCAACGCAATCCGTCCGAGCTGCCTGACCCCGACGAGAACTTCGAACAAGGACTGCGCTGGCTGCTGGAAGGTATCGCGCGCGACACCAGCGCTCCGTGATCCTAGAGGCGTCTCGGAAACGATCGTTCGCGAGACACCTTGGGCTTCCAGGGATTCCCGCAGGTCGAATGCCACCGAATCTGCACGGTTGCCGTGTACGCGCCAACGTCAACCTGTCGGGGGTTCGCAATTCGCGGCCTGCTCAGGCGGCGCCGGCGGTGGGCTGCTGGATGTCGAGGGCGGGTTCACGGGCGGCGCGCAGGATGAGGTGGAGCAGGGCCACGACGAGGGTTTGATCGAGGGGGCTCCAGGTCAGGGACATGCGGTTGTGGACGAAGCCGACGGAGATGCCGGAGCGGGGGTCGGTCCAGCCGGTGGAGCCGAAGGCCCCGACGTGGCCGTAGCCGCGGGGTGCCCGCGCGGCGGGGAGGCTGTGATAGCCCAGGTGCCAGAACGGGACCAGCAGACTGTGGTCGAGGCGGTAGGTGCGGATGCGTTCGAGTTCACGGACGGTCGGGGTGGACAGGTAGGGGCGGCCGTCGGCATATCCGTCGCAGGCCAGGGCGCTGTACATTTTCGCCAGCGCCGCCGCGGTGCAGACGGCGTTGCCGGCGGGCAGGGCGGTGTCGAGGATGGCGGGGTCGTCGCCGCGGAAGATGGATTCCAGGCCGGGCACGTAGATCGATGAGAGCGGGGCGCGCAGCAGGCGGGGCAGGCGCGGGACGGCGGCGGCGACCGGGGCCGGGATGCTGCGTTCGGCAAGGGTTTTCAGGGAGCCGACGAGGTGGGCGGGCCGGGTGCGGGACCCGGCGGGCGGGCGGCCGAGGTGGATGCCGTCCACGCCGAGGGGGTCGGCGACCTCGCTGCGATAGAGCTGGGTCATGTCGCGGCCGGTGACGGCGCGGGCCAGCCCGCTCATGAGCCAGCCGATGGTGAGGGCGTGGTAGATCGGCGTGCCCAGCAGGTCATCGGGTTTCGCGGCAGCCAGGCGCGCTTCCATGAGTTCGTGGTCGAGGACCTCGCCGGGGGTGGCGGCGGGCAGCGCCGACAGGCCGGCGCGGTGGCTGAGCAGTTCGGTGACGGTGATGCGGGCCTTGCCGTTGGCGGCGAACTCGGGCCAGTATTCGGCGACGGGCGCGGCGTAGTCGAGCAGGCCGCGGTCGGCCAGCCGCGCCAGCACGGTCGCCGAGACACCCTTGGACGCGGAGTAGACCATGGCGCCGGTGTCGGCGGTCCAGGGCGTGCCGTGGGCGTCGGCGGCGCCGGCCCAGACATCCACGACCGGTTCGCCGTGCTGGTAGACCGCCAGTGCGCCGCCGTTGCCGCGGCGGCCGGCGAAGACGCGGGCGAAAGTCTTGATGGCGGAGTCGAATCGGGGTTCGGCGGTGCCGTGCACCCCGGTGGGCAGTCCGGCAGCGGCGGCGGAGCTGGAGGTCGTCATCGATCCACGGTAGCGGCGCGGCGACCACTCCGACAAGATGTGTCTGGGACAATTTTCCGGCGTGGTGGAGAGTTCGGATGTCGGTGCCGTCTGCCACAGTGACGGTCATGGATCCGGTGACCTTCCCCGACGCCGCCGCCTTCGACACCTGGCTCGAAGCCAATCACGCACGTCCGGAAGGGGTTTGGATCCGCATGGCCAAGAAGGGCTCGGGTATCGCCACGCTCACCGAGGACGAGGCGGTCGATGTCGGACTGTGCTGGGGCTGGATCTCCGGGCAGCGCAAGGCCTTCGACGCCGACTACTACCTGCAGAAGTATGTGCCGCGCCGCCCGCGCAGCCACTGGTCGCAGGTCAATGTCGACAAGGTCGCCGACCTCACCGCCGCCGGGCGCATGCGCGCGCCGGGACTCGCCGAGGTCGAAGCGGCCCGCGCGGACGGGCGGTGGGCCGCGGCCTACCCGTCACAGGCGAACTTCACGGTGCCGCCGGATCTGGCTGCCGCGCTGGCCGATCGGCCCCGCGCCCGGCAGGCCTTCGACGCCCTGGACCGGACCCGCCAGTATGCGATCGTGCTGGAGTTACTGCGGGCGAGAACCGCGAAAACCCGTGCTTACCGCCTCGACAAGGCGCTCGACAGCCTCGAATCACACTGAAACCGGCCGATTCCGGGTGCCCGGGCCATATCGGGCACCCGGAATCGGTTCGTGCCGGGTTCAGTTCAGTCGTTCGGCCAGCAGCGGCGCGAGGGTGCGCAGCACCTCGAGGTAGTCCCCGCCGACGACCTGCGGCGCGACATGGTTCGCACCGGCGTGCACGTGTTCGGCCAGCCGGTCGGCGATCTGGGCGGCGCTGCCGTGCGCGACGACCGCGTCCACGAACCGGTCGCTGCCGGGCTGGGTCAGGTCGGTCTCGTCGAAACCGAAGCGGCGCAGGTTGTTCACGTAGTTGACCAGGCCCAGATAGAACCCGGCCTTCTCGCGACCGACGACCCGGGCTCGCGCGGTGTCCTCGTCGAGGACCACCTTGTGCTCGCTGACCAGCAGCTTGTCGGGGCCCAGGATGCCGCGCAGCTCGGCGGTGTGCTCGGGCACGGTCAGATACGGCAGGGCGCCGGCGCTGCGGTCGCGCGCGAGTTTCGCCACCCGTGGGCCCAGTGCGGCCAGTGCGCGGCCCTGCTGCGGGACGCCGCGGGCGTCGAGGATGTCGAGGTAGTTGACCAGGGCGTCATAGGGTTTGGCGTAGGTGCCGGTGTGCTCGGGGTGACCGACGCCGATGCCGAGCAGGAACCGGCCGGGGAATTTCTCCGCGAGCCGCAGGTAGGTGTCCGCGGCCGCCTCGGCGGTGGAGCCCCACACATTGACGATGCTGGTACCCACGACGATCGATTCGGATCCGGCGAGCAGTTTCTCGTAACCGTCCCAGTCGGCGGGCGGCGATCCGCCCAGCCAGACCGCGCCGTAGCCGAGGTCTTCCAGTTCACGCACCGCTTCGGGGGTGAACTGCGTGTAGAACTGCCATGCACCGAACTTGCCCAGGTAGTCGAATGCCATATCAGCGGCCAACACATCAAGATCACGACGCATTCCCGGCGGCGCTGTCGAATTCGGCGCGTGCGGCGAGCACCTCGTCCATGTGGCCCTCGGCCCACTGGTGCAGCCGGGTCACGATCACCAGCAGGCTCTGCCCGAGCGGGGTCAGCGAATAATCCACGCGCACCGGTACCTGCGCGGTCATGCGCCGCGCCACCAGGCCGTCGCGTTCGAGGGTGCGCAGGGTCTGGGTGAGCATCTTGTTGCTGACCGCGGCCACGATCGCACCGATCTCGCCGTAGCGGCGCGGTCCCGGGCCGAGCGCGGCCAGGATCAGGCAGGTCCACTTGTCACCGATGGTGTCGAGCATCTGATTGGTGGGACAGGCGGCGAGGAAGGCGTTGTACTCGACTTTGGCCTGTTCCCGGCGTTGCGCGGCGGTGGTGGTCGGCATCGTCACTCCCCTGGTGCGGGCCCGGCCACGAGCCCGGATCGACAACTGGCTGTGCAGGTACAGCCGACGCGGTGGCGTGCGCATTCCCGCCCGCCGGGACCGGTTCGGGTCGCGATCCGCACTCTCACCGGTGACCTGGGTACTTTTCGGTGCCTACTGGCCCGGCGCCCGGACGCCGACCTACGGTGAAACCACGCCCCGCACCGCCGGTCATCCGGCGCGGCGGCGTTCCACCGGTGGACCTTCATTCCTTCGCAGTCACAGGAGCATTCCCATGCGTGCTGTTGCTTTCTCCCGTTTCGGCGGTCCGGAGGTCCTCGACCTGATCGACACCCCCGTACCCGTCCCAGGACCGGGTGAGGTGCTGGTGAAAATCGCTGCCGCCCCGGTCAATCCGGTCGATATCGGGGCGCGGGCCGGGGCGTTCGCCGCGCTGCTGCCCGAGCGCGACCATTACGTGCCCGGCGTCGAATTCTCCGGCTGGATCGAGGCAACCGGTCCGGGAGTGGCCGACGCCGAGCCGGGTCGGCCGGTGGTCGGTCTTCTTCCGTGGCTGGCCACCTTCGACGGCGCCTGTACCGAGTACGTGACGATCGCGGCCGAGCTGGTCGCCGCCGCCCCGACCGGCGTCGATCTGACCGCCGCGGCGACCCTGCCGCTCAATGCGATCACCGCGGACCTGGCCGTGGCGGCGGCCCCCGGAGCCCGGGTGCTGGTGACCGGCGCGGCCGGCGGTGTCGGCGGATACGCGGTGCAGTTGGCCGCGGCACGGGGCGCGACGGTGATCGCCGTGGCCGGGCCCGGGGACGAAGACCTGGTGAAGTCACTGGGTGCGAGCGAATTCGCCACGCGCGGTGAGGATCTGGGGCAGAGTGTGGGCGTGGGCAGCGTCGACGCCGTCATCGATGCCGCGCTGGTGGGTGCGTCGCTGCTGCCACTGGTGCGCGACGGCGGCGCCTTCGTGGCGTTGCTGCCGCCGGTGACCCCGCCCGCCGAGCGTGGGATCACAGTGACGACGGTGCAGCAGGCCCCCGACGGCCGCCGCCTGGCCGAGCTGGTGGATCTGGTCGAGGCGGGCACGCTCACGCTGCGGGTCGCGGAGACCTTCCCGCTGGCCGAGGCCGCCGCCGCGCACGCCCGCTTCGAGAAGGGCGGTCTGCGCGGGCGGCTGGTACTGCTCCCCTAGGCGGCTTCGGGTCGGCCCTGGGCGCGGAATTGTCCGGGCGCCACCCCGAATTCGCGTTTGAATGCTTTGGCGAACGCGTATTCGGAGGTGTAGCCGGACTTTTCCGCGACCACCCGCAACAGGGCGTCGGACTCGCGCAGCAGCCGCGCCGCGCAGGTCATGCGCCACCAGGTCAGGTAGGTCAGCGGCCCGGTGCCGAGGGTGGCGGTGAAACGTTGCGCGAACACCGAGCGCGACACCCCGGCGCGGGCCGCGAGGGACTGCACCGTCCACGGCGCGCCCGGCTCGGCGTGAATGGCCTGCAGGGCGGTGTGCACGGCCGGATCGCGCAGTGCCGCAACCCATCCGGCGCCAGCGGGGTGGGCGTCGTGCCAGGCGCGCAGCATGAACAGCAGCAGCACCTCCAGCAGCGGCGCGATGGCCCCGGACCCGCCCTGGGTGTCGAGCTCGTGGCCGAGCAGATCGATGGCGGCACGCAGCGGGCTGTGGTGGCCGACGCGGGCGGGCAGGTGGATCACATCGGGCAGTTCCGCCAGCGCCGGGTGCGGGCGCGAGTCGTCGAGAGAATAGGCGCCGCACAGTAATACGGTCTCCGCGCCGGTGTCGCCCCCGCCACGTCCGGGCTCGGGACTGTCGGTGATGGCGTGGCCGCGGCTGCGTGGCATGAACGCCACGTCGCCGACCTGCAGGTGCACCGGTTCCCCGCCCTCGGGCAGCAGCCAGCACGAACCCTGCAGCACCACATGGAATCCCGCGCTGTTGCCCTGCGCCGGGAAGTGCGTGCGCCAGGGCGCATGCTTGACGGTCCGGTTGGAATGCGGGGTGCCCAGCCGCATCGCGGCGACCGCGTCGCTGAGAATGTCCACCACCCAACCGTACCGGTAACTCCGGCCTATCCGGACGATCGGATATCAGGGCCGGAGTTTCGAGCATGGATCGTCCGGACCGGACTCCATAGCGTGAAGCGCGAGCCGAATCCCGGTTCGTATCCCCTCACTCGATGGAGTTGTCTCCCATGCGTATTGCCGTGCACGGCGCCAGCGGTTTCACCGGTTCCCTCGTCGTGGCCGAGCTCGCCCGCCGCAACCTCACCCCGGTCCTGGTCGGCCGCGACCCGGACCGCCTGCGCCGCATCGCCGACCAGGCCGCGATCCCGGACGCCGAGATCCACGTCGCCCCCCTCGAGGACACCGCTGCCCTCACCGCCGCGTTCGCGAGCACCGACGCCGTGATCAATACCGCCGGACCCTTCACCCTCTGGGGCGAACCGGTCGTGCGGGCCGCCATCGCCGCCCGCCGCCCCTACCTCGACACCACCGGCGAACCCGCCTACCTGCACACGATCCTCACCACCTACGACGAACCCGCGAAACAGGCCGGGATCGCGGTCGTTCCGGCCGTCACCGACGACGGCGTGCCCGGCGACCTCATCGCCGCACTGACCGCCGCCCGCCTCACCGCCCCGATCGGCGAGGTCGTCATCGCCGACCTGCGCCGCCCCGGCGCCGCATCCCGGGGCACCGCACGCTCGATGGCCGCCATCATGGTCGCCGAACAGATCGAATACCGGTCCGGCAGCTGGCAATCGGTGCAGGAACCCTCGTCCACGATGCGCGAGCCCGGCGAGACCGAACCGGTGCCCATGAGCCCCATCGCCCTGCCCGGCGTCTACACGATCCCCCGCCACATCCAGACCCCGCGCGTGCGCGGCGTGATCCGCGCCGAGGTCGGAGACCTGTTCGCGTCCTTGAATTCCGAAGTCGCCGAGACCCTTCCGGAGGTCCCCGACGCGGCCGCGCTCGACGCCGCCCGCTGGTTCATGCTCGCCGAGGCCACCGGCGTGGACGGCCGGCGCGCCCGCGGCTGGGTGACCGGGTTCAACGCCTACGCCTCCACCGCGGTCATCGCCGTGGAGGCCGCGCGCCGGCTGGTCGCCGACGGCGCCCCGGCCGGAACCCTCGCCCCGGCACAGGCCTTCGACGCCGCGAGCTTCCTCGACCACCTCGCCACCACCGGGGTGACCTGGCAGGTCGAGGAGCTCGCCGCCGTCTGAACTCCGTGCCCCACACCGGAATCAGTGCCCCACACGGGAATCAGCGCCCGGCGTCGACCTTCGGGAAGGTGTCGCTGACCAGCGTGAGCAGCGCGTCCGCGAGCAGGTGGTGCACCTGCTCGCGGGTCAGGCTGCCGCGCACGATCCACTCGCGCCCGGCCGCCTTCACCAGCCCGCCGTAACAGCGCACCAGCGCCCGCAGTTCGGCCGAGTGCAGCGACTCGCTCAGCCCCATCATCTGGACCATGCGGTCGGCCGCGGCATAGTCGGCCTCGTCGAGGATGCGCTGCACCTCGGGGTCGTCGCCGACGCCCTCGTGCCCGGTGACCTTGACCCACGTGCTGCCGTGCTCACCGATGGTGTCCAGCAGCCACGAGACGCTGGCGTCCACCCGGTCCCGGGTGGACCCGGCGGGCACGATCATCTTCTCCGGCCGCGGCAGCGTCACCATCCGCCGCACCACCGCGAGATACAGATCCCGCTTGTTGCCGAAGTAGTGATTGATCAGCCCGCGCGCCACCCCGGCCCGCTGGGCCAGCTCGGCGGTGGACACCGCCGCGTAGGGGCGTTCGCCGAACATGTCGATGGCGCAGGACAGGATCTGCGCCCGGCGTTCGTCGGGTTCGAGCCGGCGACGGCGCGACGGCGCATCCCCCGCGTCCTCGGACGCGGGCGGCTCGATAGTGGTGTCGATATCAGAGTGAGCGGGCAATGAGATCCTTCATCACCTCGTTGGCTCCCGCGAGGATCCGCAGGACCCGAGCGCCGGTGTACAGCTGGGAAATCGGGTATTCGGTCATGTATCCATAGCCGCCGAAGAACTGCAGGCAGCGATCCACCACATTACCGAGTTGGTCGGTCAACCAGTATTTCGACATGGCCGCGGTGGGGATGTCCAGCTCACCACGCAGATGCTTGGTGATGCAGTCGTCGAGGAACACCCGCCCGACCTTGGCGATGGTCGCGCACTCCGCCAGCTCGAAACGGGTGTTCTGCATGGCGAACAGCGGCTTGCCGAACGCCTCGCGGCCCTTGGTGTAGTCGACGGTCAGCTCGACCGCCTTCTCCGTCATCGCCACCGCCATGATCGCGGTGACCAGGCGTTCCTGGGCCAGCATCTGCATCATCTGATAGAAACCCTGGCCCTCGGCGGGGCCCAGCAGGTTCGACACCGGCACGCGCAGGCCGTCGAAGAACAGCTCGGCGGTGTCCTGCCCCTTGCCGCCGATCTTGGACAGGATGCGGCCGCGGGTGAAACCCGGAGTGTCGTCGCCCACTTCGGCGAAGATCAGCGACACACCGGCCGCGCCCAGGGCGGGGTCGGTCTTGCAGGCGATGATGATGCCGTCGCACAGCCACCCGTTGGAGATGAAGATCTTCGAGCCGGTGATGACGTACTCGTCGCCCTCACGCACCGCGCGGGTCTTGATGTTCTGCAGGTCCGAGCCGGTCCCCGGTTCGGTCATGCCGATCGAGAGCACCATCTCACCACTGGCCGCCTTCGGCAGCACCCGCTTCTTGAGTTCCTCGGACCCGAACTCGTGCAGGTAGGGCGCGATGATCGAGGAGTGCACCGACATGCCCAGTGAACCGTCACCGCAGTGTGCCTGGGCCTCGATGATCGCCGCCTCGTGGGCGAAAGTGCCACCGCCACCACCGTATTCGGACGGGATGGCCGCGCACAGCAGGCCCAGTTCACCGGCGCGGTTGTAGAGCGCGCGGTCGGGGTGCCCCTGGGCGATGAACTTCTCCTCGTGCGGAATCACCTCCTTCTCGAAGAAGGTGGTCGCCAATCCTCGTACCGCCTCGACCTCGTCGTCGCTCCATGCGGGGCGTGCCATCGTCCGTTCCTCGCTTGCCTGAAAAGGGTGCGCCTGAGCGCCTCGCCCCTCAGCGTGCACGGCTATTGGCGGTGTGTCAACAATGCGTCAACAATCGCCCGACCGGGACTGATTCACCTCGGCCAAGGTCGAGAAGATCGGCGTGTCCGCATCCGCCTCGATCCCCTGCCGCCGCAGGAACCCATCGATGAGCCCCCACACCAGCTCCGTCGCCCGCTCCACGAACTCCGCGGTCTGCTCACCCGACGGTGTATCCGAGTCCGACAACCACAGATCCGTCATCGACACCACCGCCCCCACCAGCGCCCGCGACAGATAATCCAGCCCCGCCGTATCCAGGGGCACCGCCTCGGCCACCGACCGCGCCAGCTTCTCCAGCCGCCGCGCCGCATCCCGGCCCAGATCCAGTTGCAGCACACCGGCTCCCGACTGCTGCACCACCGGCGCCTGCCCCAGATACCGGAACACATTGGGATGCTCCAGAATCCCCCGCGCGTACTCGGTGAAGATGCGCCGCAACGCCGTCCGCGGCGGCTGCAGCAGCAACGTCATATCCGCACCCGCCGCCGCGAACGCCTGCCGCGACATACGCGCCGCGATCTCGGTGAACAGATCCCCCTTGTCGGCGAACTGCCGATACAGCCGCGGCTTGGTGATCTGCGCTTCCCGCGCGATGTCATCCATACTCGGACGCGGACCCGCCCGATCGATCACCCGGATCGCCGCATCCACGATGTCCTCGCGGGTCACCGACCGGGTCCCGGCACTGCTACGAGCCACGGGCGGAGTGTACACGTACCACTGGTACGTGACCCGGGCCCGTCATACCTGCCCAACAATCCACCGGTCATCGCTCAGTCGCGTGATACAGGCCACAACCAAGGCCACCAATCCCGCATTGATTTCACACAGAACGTACTGCCAGTATCGAATTCCGTACCGGCAGTACGCACAACCGAAAGACCCCGATGTCCCACGCAGCACGCCAACTCAGCGACACCCTGCGGGCACCCCTGCCCGACGCCTTCGACCAGCTCACCGACACCGACCTGGCCGAACTCGACCGTCACCTCCGGGCCACCATGGTCCGCCGCCGCGAAACCCTCGACGCCGCCATCGGCTCCTCCCTCGACTTCGTCCCGCGCCTCATGCGCCCAGCCATCAAGAAGGCCCTCGGACTATGAGTGAACACCTCGTCGCCGTCGCCGAGATCACCAAACTCGCACGCCTGCTCGGCATCACCGACCCCACCGAACTCGACTTCCTCGCCGACCTGCCGCCCGCCGCCATCCGCGCATACCGCGAACGCGTCACCGACCGACTCTTCGATCGAGACACCAAGCGCCTCAAAGGAATCGCCACCGCCAGCAAGATCGTCCCCGTCGGCATCAGCGCCAAAATCGCCGAACGCGCCTTCGGACCGCTACTCTGCGCCGCCGTCGCCAGCGCCGTCGAACCCGAGCGCGCCGTCGACATCGCCAAAGCACTGAGCGCCACATTCCTCGCCGAATGCGCCGTCCAACTCGACCCCCGCCGCACCGCCGCCATCATCGCCGCCGTGCCGCCGGCAATGGTCACCGACGTTGCGCGCGAACTGCTTTCACACGGCGACCACATCACCATGGGCCGCTTCGTCCACGTCGTACCCGAACCCGCCCTGCGCGCCGCCGCCCCCGTCATGAGCGACGCCGACCTGCTGCGCATCGGATTCCTCCTCGAGGACAAAACCGCCATCGACAACGTCCTGCACGTCGTCGCCGACCGCGTCCCCGGCGTCATCCGCGCCGCCTGCGAAAACCAGATGTGGGCCGAAGGCATCGACCTGCTCGACTCCATCGCACCCCACAACCGCGCCTGGATCGGCGACATCACCGCCGCCCTCGGCGGCGACGTCCTCGACGCCCTCATCACCGCCGTCGCCGAACTCGACGCCTGGTCCACGCTGCTCCCCCTCACCAGCGCCATGAGCCACGACAGCCTGCGCCTGATCGCCGAACGACCCACCGTCCACACCGACACCGTCCTCGCCGCCATCACCGACGCCGCCCTCGACGGCGGACAATGGGTCAACCTGCTGCCCCTGGCCGCCCACCTGCCCGACCCCCAGCTCGCCTTCATCGCCACCCGCGTCGGCGAACAGAACGACGACCGCCTCGGCGACCTCATCCGCGACGCCCACACCGCCGGCCTCTGGGCCGCCATGGTTCCCCTCGCCCTCGCCCAGGACCACGAGGGCCGCACCCGCGTCCTGACCCTCATCGACGACCTGGACGACATCGCCGAATTCCTCGCCGCCCTCACCCCCGACACCCCGGACGCGGTGTGGCAGGCCCTCATTCAGGTCCGCGACGACATCCCCGCCCGCCTGCAAACCCGGCTCGCCGAACGCGCCCGCGAACTCGGCCGCGACGACCTCGCACCCCTCGGCGCCACAGCCAACTGACCGCACCCCACCGCCACAACGCCCGGCCCCGCAACGGCCGGGCGTTTCCCAAATCCGGCCCTTTGAGAGAATGGCTCGTCCACCACCCCGCGCACGAAGGATCACCGCAGCTTCCGATGGCCGAGCAGACCACCCCGGCACCACAGTCCGACGCACCGGCCATCGACCCCGGCGACCTGGCCATCTGCCTGCGCGTCCTCGAACAGGCCGGACAGCTCGACAAGGAACACCCGCACTCCGTCACCGTGCAGCGGGCCGTCGCGCACATGTTCAAGAAGTTCAAGCGCAACAAGCGCGTCGCCGCCCGCGACGCCATCTCCGAAGCCGACCGCGAAGTCGTGGCCGCCACCGCCACCGGCTCACCCAACCGCATCGACGACGAAACCGCCGGGATCCCGATCAGCTCCACCACCACGGGAGCCAGCGCCGGAACCCTGCTGCGACCGCGCCCCTGCTACATATGCAAACAGCGCTATACCCGCGTGGACGCCTTCTACCACCAGCTCTGCCCCGATTGCGCCACCAAGAGCCACGCCAAACGCGACGCCCGCACCGACCTCACCGGCAAACGCGCCCTCCTCACCGGCGGCCGCGCCAAGATCGGCATGTACATCGCCCTGCGCCTGCTCCGCGACGGCGCCCACACCACCATCACCACCCGCTTCCCCAACGACGCCATCCGCCGCTTCGCCGCCCAGCCCGACAGCGCCGACTGGCTGCACCGGCTCCGCATCGTCGGCATCGACCTCCGCGACCCCGCACAGGTCGTCGCACTCGCCGATGACATTGCCGCACAGGGCCCGCTCGACATTCTCATCAACAACGCCGCTCAGACCGTGCGCCGCACCGCCGGGGCCTACAGCGCCCTGGTCGAAGCCGAGAACGGGCCCCTGCCCGCGGGCGAACTGCCGGACGTGATCAGCTTCGGCAAGACCATGCAGGCACACCCCACCGCACTCACCGCCTCCCTCACACCCGACCTCACCGCGGCCGACATCACCAACCTGGCCCTGGTCGCCGGATCGGCCACGCCGGAACGCATTTCGCAGGGCGTCGCCATCGACGCGGGCGGACTCGTCCCCGACCTCGCCCACACCAACAGCTGGGTCCAGACCGTCGGCGAGGTCGACGCCACCGAACTGCTCGAAGTGCAGCTGTGCAACTCGGTCGCACCGTTCATCCTCATCTCCCGGCTGCGCCCGTCCATGGCCGCGGCGTCGGCCCGGCGCAAGTACGTGGTGAATGTGTCCGCCATGGAAGGTGTTTTCGCCCGCGGCTACAAGGGCGCCGGCCACCCGCACACGAACATGGCCAAGGCCGCACTCAACATGCTGACCCGCACCAGCGCGCGCGAGATGTTCGAGGGCGACAAGATCCTGATGACCGCCGTCGACACCGGCTGGATCACCGACGAGCGGCCGCACTACACCAAGATCCGCCTGGCCGAGGAAGGCTTCCACGCACCCCTCGACCTGGTCGACGGCGCGGCCCGCGTGTACGACCCGATCGTCCGCGGCGAAGCCGGCGACGACCTCTACGGGTGCTTCCTCAAGGACTACGAACCCTCCAACTGGTAACTCGCCTCACCTGGACCTGCCCGGCCCCTCCCCGCTTGGCTGTTTTTGAGGGCGATGGGGCTGGTACAGGACTTTTCTGATGTGAGGTGATCCATGTTTAGATGCGCATATGTCCGTATCGATATGTTCTGTCCACGATTCGACGACGCCATACCGCTTCGGGCTCCCTTTCCAGCCGAAGGAGACTCCCTATCCGTGCTCAGGCCTCTCGTACAGCACCCCGCCCTACCCCGACGTCCCAGCGCAGGACCATAATCGACGCACTCCCCCACTACGAGAACGGACGATCTCATGAGTGGAAAATCCTGGACCACCACGCTGCGGGAGCGACTGCCGTTCCTGCGCTGGTCGGTGATTCGATTCGCTTTGGGCGGGCCGACTTTCATGCGGACCGGGCAGGTGGGCGATGGTCGTGAGGCCGCCGCCCGGGACTACGTACTCACCCATTCCGCCGCGGGCGATCCGGAGGGCGTGCTCGCGGCCTACGACGGCTTCGCCCGCACGCAGAGCATGCTGGTGAACGTCGGGGACGAGAAGGGGCTGATCCTCGACGCCGCCGTGCAGCGGGCCGCGCCGAAACTGGCGCTCGAGCTGGGCGGGTACTGCGGGTACAGCGCGGTCCGGATCGGGCGGGCCCTCTCCCCCGGGGCGCGCCTGGTGTCGGTGGAGCTCAATCCCGACAATGCCGGGATCGCCCGGACCCTGCTGGCACATGCCGGGCTCGCCGATCGGGTGAGCGTGGTGGTGGGCACCATCGGCGACGGCGGGAAGACGGTCGAGCGGCTCGCGAGCGAGTACGGATTCGGTTCCGGTGCACTCGATTTCGTCTTCATCGACCATGACAAGAGCGCCTACCTGCCCGATCTGAAGACCATCCTGGCGGCCGGCTGGCTGCATCCGGGCAGCATCGCGGTCGCCGACAATGTGCGTATCCCGGGCGCCCCGGAGTACCGGCGCTATCTGCACGAGGCCGAGGGCGCGAGCTGGCGGACCATCGAGCACGACACCCATGTCGAATACCAGTCGCTGCTCAAAGATCTTGTCCTGGAATCGGAGTACCTGGGCTGATCACTTCTATCCTGGGGTCATGGGCTACCGGCTGCTGGCCGACGCGACCGCGATCGTGCACTTCCTGTTCGTGGCCTACGTGGTGGTGGGCGGTTTCATCGCCTGGCGCTGGCCGCGCACCATCTGGCTGCACCTGCTCGCCTTCGGCTGGGGTTTCAGCACGGTGCTGTTCACCATCGAGTGCCCGCTGACGAATCTGGAGAACTGGGCGCGGCATCGGGCCGGCGAAGCGGGCCTGCCCGCGAGCGGGTTCATCGACTACTACATCACCGGCGTGCTCTATCCGCGCAGCGCTCTGGAGGAGGTGCGGGTGCTCGTGGTGATCTGTGTCGTCGTGTCCTGGGTGGGCCTGTATCTGCTGTCGAGGCACCGGGCCGCTACGCAGCGGTCCTGATCGCGCGAATCGGTGTGGTCAGGGCGGCAGTCAGGGCGAGTGTCGTCGCGATCAGCAGGGCCAGCAGCGATTTCGCCGCGCCGGCCGGGGACCAGCCCGCGGCCTCGATGGCCGGTTGCAGGGCGGTGGTGGGCAGGTAGGGCTGCACCGATGGTACGGCCGACACCAGCAGGCAGCCCACGTAGACCACGGCGGTCACCCCGGCGGCGATACCCGCCGAGCCGAACCGCGCCGCCAGGGCCGCGGCGAACACCGCGAACGACACCACCGCGAGGGCTTGCACCGCAAGCGAACCCACGGCTGGACCCAGCGGGTAGGACCCGAACAGCGCCCAGCACTCGTAGAGCGCGACCGCGGCCCCGATCGAGGCAGCCACGGCGATCACCGCCGCGGCGACCAGGATCCGGGGCAGATAGAGCCGTACCGGCGAGACCTCGCGGCTGAAGTAGTAGATCCCGATCGGATCGGTGTTGCGCAGGGCGCATGCCTGCGCGGCCAGGATCATGGCCACCGCCGCGACCAGCAGGCCGGTGTTCTTCACGTACTGCTGCAACCCGTCTCGCCAGTCGGGCACGCGCAGCAGCTGGATCTCCGACGAGTGCCCGATCAGATCCGGCAGGTACTTCGCCCCGAGCAACGAGACGAATCCGAACAGAACGAAGGCGGCCACCAGGGCGACCAGCCGCCGCGTGCGCAGCCACCGGTACCACTCGACCCGGAATACGGTGCGGTTCATGGCTTCTCCCCGATAGCAGCGAAGAACGCGTCGGTCAAGGTCGGACGGGTGATGCGGATGTCGTCGAGCCGGCCGCTGTTCGCGGACGCGTCCGCCAGCGCCGGGCCCCACTGCGGCTGCTCGGCTTCGATGATCCGGCCGTCGGTCATGGCGATCCGCAGGATCGGCGCGGCAGTGTGCTCATCCAGGAATTCCCCTGTCTCCCCGGCGAAGACGGCCCGCCCGCGATGCAGGACCAGCAGCCGGTCGGCGAGATCCTCGACATCGGCGAGCAGATGGCTGGAGAACACCACCGTCATCCGACTGCCCAGGTCCCGGATCAGCCCCAGCACGGCGGCGCGGCCTTCGGGATCCAGTGCGCTGGTGGGTTCGTCGAGAATGAGCACCTCGGGCTCGCGGACCAGCGCAGCGGCAATTCCCAAGCGCTGCAACATGCCCCGGGAGAACCCTCCGGCGCGCCGGTGGGCGTGCCGTTCCAGGTCGACCGCCGCGAGCGCGGCGTCGGGGGACCACATGCCGGCGCCGCGGGCCGGTCCGATGGCCATGGACTGTTCGAGGACCTCCCGCGCGGACAGCCAGGGCTCGAAACCCGGTGTGTCCGGGCAGTATCCGAGGGCGTCCAGCCCGATCGGCACCCGCACGGCACCGCCGGTCACCGGTTGCAGGCCCAGCACGGCGCGGATCAGGGTGGTCTTGCCCGCGCCGTTGAGTCCGATCAGCCCCACGACCCCGGGACCGTCCACGGTCCAGCTCACGGTGTCGAGGGCGAGGAAGTCGCCGAAGCGCACCGACACATCGGTGACCTCGAGGTGGGGCTCAGCCACGGACCGTGTCACCGTCCCGGCCGACGATCAGGTAGATGATCCCGCCGAGCGGAATGCTGATCAGGCAGATGATCGCCCACGCCCATTTCGGCAGGTACTTCACCCGTGTGTGGGACAGGTCGTACCAGCAGAAACCGACGAAGCCGAGCCCCACCACGATCAGGGGCACCAGTGCGGCTACCGGGATGTTGGACACCGCGATTCCTCTCTTCAGCGCGAGCGCGTGATTGCTACCAGACATGCGAACATTATCAATTCCGATAGCAATGGTGCTAGTGTCCAGCCCGTGGAATCCGTCGAACTTCTGCTGCACCCGGTTCGGCTGCGGATCGTGCAGGCATTCCTCGGCGACCGGACCCTGACCACGAGCGAGCTCAATGCCGAGCTCGGCGATGTCCCGCCCGGCAGCCTCTACCGGCATGTCGCCAAGCTGGTCTCCGCCGGCGTCCTCGACGTCGTCACCGAGCGCCGTGTGCGCGGAACCGTCGAGCGCACCTACCGGTTGCGCCTGAGCGCCGCCCAGATCACCCCCGACCAGCTCGACGCCATGAGTCCCGAGGACCATCGCCGCGCCTTCATGGGCTTCGTCGCCGGGCTCATGGCCGACTTCGACCGGTACCTCGACGGCGGCGATATCGATTACCTGCGAGACGGAGTCGGCTACCGCATGGCGGGTCTGTGGCTCGACGATGCCGAGTTCGCCGACTTCGCCCGCGATCTGGGCCGCGTGCTGGCCCCGCGCCTGGCCAATGCCCCCGCGCCGGGCCGAAGGCGTCGTATCCTGCGCACCATCCTGGTCCCCGACTCCCCTGCCCCCGGAGGCGAAACCGCTTCGGGCCCGGCATAATCGCGCTGGCCGTCACAGCAAACGAAGGGGAATCAATGGGTGGCACATCGATCGGGTCGATCTTGCGCGAGCGTGTGGTGTATCCGGTGCGCACGGCCGTCAGCACCGTGCGCGGACTCGGAAACTTCACGCGCACCGGTCAATTCGGCGATGGCCGCGAGGCCGCCGTGCGCGACCACGTCCTCGCGAACGCCGAGCAGGGCGATCCGGAGAGTGTGCTGGCGGCCATCGACAAGTTCGCCCGCACCCGCAGCAACCTGGTGAACGTCGGGGACGAGAAGGGCCTGCTGCTGGATGCCGCTGTGCGCACAGCGAATCCGAAGCTGCTGCTCGAACTGGGCACCTACGTCGGCTACAGCGCGGTCCGCACCGCCCGCACCATGCCGGAGGGCGCGCGCCTCATCTCCGTGGAGTTCAGCGCGGCCAATGCGGAGGTGGCCCGCGCCATCATCGCCCACGCCGGGCTGGCGGAACGGGTGACCGTGGTGGTCGGCACCATCGGCGACGGCGGCGAGACCATCCGGCGGCTCACCGAGGAGCACGGAATCACCGAGGGCGCACTCGATTTCGTCTTCGTGGACCACGACAAGTCCGCGTACCTGGCCGATCTGAAGCACATTCTCGCGGCGGGCTGGCTGCACCCGGGCAGCATTGTCGTCGCCGACAATATGCGCGTCCCGGGCGCTCCGGACTACCTGCAGTACATGCGTGAGGCCGAGGGCAAGACCTGGCGCACCGTCGAGCACGACACCCACATCGAGTACCAGTCGCTGCTCAAGGACCGGGTACTCGAGTCGGAATACCTCGGCTGAGAAGCCTGGAAGACCTGGGCCGAGACTGTTTCTCGGCCCAGGCACGGGTTCAGCGACGCCGCAGCGTGACGGGCAGATCATCCTTCGGCAGTGGCGTCGCACTCATGTCGAGGGGCATGACGTAGTCCTGCGGCACCTCCCATTCGAAGGTGTGCAGCAGCTGGTGCACGATCGTCTTGATCTCGAGCCCCGCGAAATGCTGTCCGAGGCACTTGTGCGCGCCCGCCCCGAACGGGGCCCACGCCACCCGGTGCCGCTTGTGCTCGGCGCGTTCGGCGGAGAAACGCTCGGGATCGAATTCCTCGGGGTGCGACCACATGTCAGGGCGGCGGTGGTTGACGCTGATCGGGACGACGACGAAGGATCCCTTCGGCACGAAATAGCCGCACACCTCGGTGTCCTCCTGCACCGCCCGCGGGAAGATCTGCACCGGGGTACACAGCCGGGTGGTTTCCTTGATGATCCAGTCGAGTTCGGTCAGCTCGGCGAGCTCGTCGTAACCGAGTTCGAAGGGCATCTCCAGTGAGCGCGCTCGCGCGCGCTTCTGCCATTCCGGGTATTTGGCCATGTTGTAGACGACCCCGGACAGCGTGGTCGTGGTGGTGTCGTGGGCGGCGGCCAGCAGGAAGATCATGTGGTTCACGATGTCCTGGTCGGTGAACCGATCGCCGTCGTCGCCCGCGGCCTGACAGAGCATGGAAAGCAGGTCGGTGCCCGGGTTTTCGCGGGCGGCGACAATGCGGTCGGCGAGGAAGGCGGCCATGGTCTTGCGGGCGCGCATACCCCGCCACCAGCGATTGCCGGGAATGGCGACGCGCACCATCGCGCCGCCGGCCTGCAGGATGTCCATGGTCGCGCCGCAGATGCGCTCGGCCTCGTCGCGCGGCAGGCGCGCGCCCATGAAGACCTCCAGCACGATGTCCAGGGTGAGCCGCTGCAGGTGCTGGTGCATGAGCACCGGATTGCCCTCGGCCACACTGCCTTCCGGCAGCTTGCTCAGGTGGCGATCGGCGATCTCGTGCATATCCTTCAGATACGACGTGAGGGCGCCGCGACCGAAGGCCTGCTGCATGATCGAGCGGTGGCTGCGATGCTCGTCGAAATCCAGGCGGACCAGACCCCGGTCGAAGAACGGTCCCTGCAGCGGCGCCCACGCCGGACCGTTGGCGAACACCCGATCCTTGTTCATCAGGATGCGCTGTGCCGCCTCGGGGCCACCGGCGATGATCCACTTGTCGCCGAACATGTTCAGGACATAGAGCGGGCCGTAGGCCGCCTCGTCCTCGAAGGCGGCCCCGGTGGGGTCGCGCCGCTGCCGCTGCAGCTGGGCGATCCAGTGCGTCGCGGGCCCGCTGATCTGCTTCAGATCACTGCCCTGGGGCGGAGCGGCGACGAATTGTGTTCTGGGCATTGAGAACCCCCTCCTGCTACGAAGACGCAACGGAGGAAGCTACCCGCACGAAGACTAGGTGCTCAACTCGAGCGTCCCGGAACCGTCGCGGCCAGCGCGCGGGTGATCAAATCGCCTATCGCGGGCACGTTTTCGGGCAGATCCAGATAGAAATGGCCACCCGGGAAGGTGGCGAGGTCGAATCCGGCGGTGGTGTAGTCGCGCCACTCCCCCGCCTGCGCGGCCGAAGTGGTCGGATCGGCGGAGCTGATCAGCGCGGTGATCGGCGCGCGCAGCGGCGCACCGGGTTCGTGCCGGTAGGTCTCCACCGCGCGGTAGTCGCTGCGGACGGCCGGCAGCACCAACTCGGCCAGACCGGGCTCGTCGCGCAGGATCCGCACCGACGCCGGATCGTTCGACAGGCGTTCCAGATCGGCGATGAGGCCCTCGTCGGGTCCGGCGTGCAGGCTTCCGGTGTCGGCGAAAGCCGGTGCGGGACGGCCGGAGACGAACAGGTGGGTCAGCTCGCGTCCGCCCGCCTCGACCCGGCGGGCGGCCTCGTAGGCGACGGTCGCGCCCATGCTGTGCCCGAAGATGGCCAGGTGCACGTCCCGCGGCCAGGCCAGCAGGTCGGCGGCGGCCCGGTCGGCCAGTTCGGTGAGCTCGGGCACCGGCGCGTCGCCGAGGCGGTCCTGGCGGCCGGGGTACTGCACGCCGAACACCGCGGTACCCGAGCCGACGCGCTGGGCCAGCGCTCGGTAGGCGGTGACCGAGCCGCCGCCGGGCGGGAAGCAGACCAGCACGGTTGCGGGGCCGGGAGCGGGTTTCAGTTCGCGCAGCCAGGCGGTTCCGGTGAGTCGTTGGGCTGTCATCCGATCGAGTATGCCGTGAGATGTGCCACCGTGGTCGGACCCGGTGCCGGCGATACAGTCGGATGGTGGCTACCTACGATGCACTGGTCCGTGAGTACGAGGCCGGAATCGGCGTCCCCGGCGCACCGCTGCCCGCGATCGATCCGGGTGCGAATCTGGCTGCGACACTGCCGGTCTGGGCGCTGGCGGGCGGTGCGGTGGCGGCCTTCGCCGCGGCGGCGGATCGCTGGCGGGCCACCTGCGGCATGACGCCGCTGGGCAGTACGGTCGCCCCGGCCCGGGTCGCCGCGGCGTTCTCCAGCGAGCGCCTGTTCCGGCTCCACGGCGAACCGCCGGACATCTTCGCAGAGCTGTCGGGATTCTTCAGGGCTGCGGACGCATGGGTGCGTACGCACGCCAACTATCCGCATCATCGCGCCCGGTTGCTGGCCGCTGTGGAGTTGCCCGGCACGGCCGATCGTGAGGATTTCACCCGGCGCGCAGCGACACTGACGGCGGCGGACATCGAACAGCGGGCCGGCGAGCACGGTGCGATCGCGGTGCGGGTCCGCCCCGAGCGAGAGTGGGCCGACAGCCCGCAGGGCAAGGCCGCCGCCTCCGGCCCGCTCGTCGCCGTGGCCGAGCGCGGCGATCGGGGTGGATTCGAGTGCCCCACGGCCGCAACACAACTGCTCCCGCTGCGCGGGATCCGGGTTCTCGATCTCACCCGGGTGATCGCCGGACCGGTGGCGACGCGGGCATTGGCCCTGCTCGGAGCCGATGTGCTGCGGATCGACCCGCCCGGGTTGCCGGAGATCGGCTGGCAGTATCTGGACACTTGTCAGGGGAAGCGCTCCACTGTAGTCGATTTGCGTACCGGACTTCCTGTTTTTCGCGAATTGATCAGCAATGCAGACATAATCATCTCGGGTTACCGACCAGGCAGCTTGGAACGCCTCGGAGTACGACCCGGGGAAATTCGCCCGGGAATTGTGCACGGCCGAGTTTCGGCCTGGGGCGAACTCGGCCCGTGGGGTGATCGACGCGGTTTCGACAGCATCGTGCAGGCTGCATCGGGAATTTCGCTCATCGAAGGCACACAAAACAATTCGCGTAGCGAATCATCCGTGGGTGCCCTGCCGGCCCAGGCACTCGATCACGCCAGCGGATACCTGCTCGCCGCGGGCGTGCTCGACGCGCTGTGCGCGCGCCGTGGTGACGGCCTCGGCCGCGATGTCCGGGTTGCTCTGGCCCGTACGGCATCCTGGCTGATCACCGCGCCGGGCCGGACGCCCGCCCACGAACCCGCCGCGGTGCCGGATGCCCGGTACGCGCTCACCCACGACGCCCTGACCACCGCCGGACCCGCGCTGACCGAGTATCCGGAACATCCGTGGCCCGCTCCGGCCCACGGTTCGAGCGCTCCCGAGTGGAAAGCCCAACCGGACGGTTCGTAACGCGCGCGAATGTATACAACGCGCTGCACGCACACCCGCAAGTGCATCAGCGAATTAGGCGAATTGGCTTGCAATACAGCGCTTTCAACACACCGGACTTATCCCACGTACGGCGTTAATATTTGAGACCCTGAAACCGACATCAAAATTGTCGACCCGTATGTCGACATGCGGATGGAGGACGTCATCGTGGACACACCTACTCCCTTGCTCACCGCCGCCAGCGACGCCGGCGCCATCTCGGTGGGGAGACGGGAATGGGCCGGATTGGCGGTGCTGGCGCTGGCCTGCCTGGTGTACTCGATGGACCTCACCGTCCTGCACCTGGCAGTCCCCCAGATCAGCGAAATACTTCGCCCCACGAGCTCCCAATTGCTCTGGATCATCGACGTTTACGGATTCCTGGTCGCCGGGTTGCTGCTCACCATGGGCACCATCGGCGATCGCATCGGCCGACGGCGACTGCTGATGGTCGGGGCGGCCGCCTTCGCCGTGATCTCGGTGATCGCGGCCTTCGCACCCTCGGCGCCGGTGCTGATCGGCTGCCGGGCCCTGCTCGGCGTCGCCGGGGCCACCCTGGCGCCGTCCACGCTCTCGTTGATATTCACCATGTTTCGCGATCCGGGCCAGCGCTCCATCGCGGTCGGGGTGTGGGTGGGGTCCTACTCGGTGGGCGGCTCCATCGGGCCGCTGGCGGGCGGCATCATGCTCGAGCACTTCTGGTGGGGCTCGGTGTTCCTGCTCGCGGTGCCGGTCATGGTGTTGCTGATCGTTCTCGCGCCCCGCGTGCTCCCCGAGTTCCGCGATCCCGACGCCGGCCGCCTGGACCTGGTCAGTGCCGGATTGTGCACGACGGCAGTGCTCTTGGTGGTCTTCGGCATGAAGAAGGCCGCTCAGGACGGCCCCGGCGCGGCCGCGGTCTCGGCGCTGGTGGCCGGCCTCGCGATCGGCGCGCTCTTCGTCCGACGGCAGCTCAATACCAGCGAACCCATGCTGGATCTGCGACTGTTCCGGCTGGGCAGCTTCCGCACCGCGCTCACCATCAATATGGTCGCGATCTTCGTGGCCTTCGGGTACGCCCTGTTCGTGGGGCAGTATTTCCAACTGGTGCTGGGCATGTCGCCGCTGCGGGCGGGTCTCGCCACCATCCCGGCGGGCCTCGGCTTCATGATCGGCTCGCAGCTGGGCCCGCGCATCATGAAGGTGATACGGCCCGCCTACATGATCGGCGGGGGCATGGCCATGGCGGCGTGCGGACTGCTGCTACTCACCCGGATCACCGCGACCGGCGGCGTGGAGCTCACCATCGCGGCTTCGCTGCTGGTGTCCTTCGGGCTGGCACCGGTTTTCGGCATCACCACCGAGCTCATCGTGGGCACCGCGCCTCCGGAGCAGGCGGGCGCGGCCTCCGGGCTCTCGGAGACCGGGGCCGAATTCGGTGGGGCGCTGGGAATCTCCATTCTCGGCAGCATCAGCATCGCGATCTACCGCAACCAGCTCAACACCACCCTGCCCTACGGGGTGCAGGAGCCCGACGCCCGCGCCGCCCGCGACACCCTGGGCGCGGCGCTCGAAGTCGCCCGGACCATGCCGGGGAAGGTGGGCAGCGCCATGGCCGAGGCGGCCAAGCACGCCTTCCTGACCGGCATGCACCTGACCGCCGCCATCGCGGCGGGCGCGGCGCTGCTGCTCGCCGTCATCGCCATGACCCGGCTGCGGCACGTGCCGCCGGGCTGAGTCCACCCGCCCGGACGGTGAGCTCATCTGCCCCGGATGGCTTCGATGGCGGTCACCAGCGAATCACCGTCCAGCAGTTCGGCACCCGGCGCGATCATCTTCTGGATGGCGAGGCCCTGGAACAGCAGGAACAGCAGCTGCGCGACCGCCGCGGCCTGCTCGTCGGTCAGCTCCGGGTGCGCCGAGTGGACAGCCGCGGCGATTTCCCGATGCGCGACCGCGCTGGCCTCGGCCATGTAGACCTGCTGCGCGGGATCGCGCGCGATCTGGATGCCGTTCTCGGTGCTCAGCAACAGGCCGTCGCGATTGCGCTGCACCACATCGACGAAGCCGTTCCAGATCGCGGCCAGCGACTCCCACAGCGTGCGGCCTTCTCCCGCGTCCCGGATGGCGGCCTCCATATCGTCACCGATCTGGGTGCCGACGCCCATGGTGATGGCCTCGGTGACCAGCTGATCCTTGGAACCGAAGTGATAGCCGATGGCGGCCAGGCTCACCCCTGCGGCAGTGGCGATGTCCCGGGCGGTCACCTTGGCCAGGCCGCGTTCCAGGACGGCCTTGCGGGCGCCCGCCAGGAGGTCTTCTCGATTTCCCATGGAACCACCCTACCAGCGTCTTAGACGAACGTTCTAGACGTGTGTTTCACAGGCTGACGAGACCGGCCCATACTCCCCGCATGGCCCCGGCACCGATACGGCTACCCTCGAACGCGTGCGGCAGAAGATCCTCATGGACAACGACACCGGCATCGATGACTCCCTGGGCCTGCTCTACCTCCTCGCCTCCCCCGAGGCCGAGATCGTCGGAATCGCCTCCACCGCGGGCAATGTGCCCGCGCCGCAGGTGGCCGCCAACAATCTCGCGCTGCTCGAGCTGGTGCGGGCCCCGGAGCTCGAGGTCGCCCAGGGCGCGCTGACACCCCTGGCCGTGCCGCTCCGCACCACCGAGGACACCCACGGGCCGCAGGGCGTCGGCTACGCCGAGCTGCCGCCGACCACCCGGACCCTGTCCGGCCGATCCGCGGCCCAGCTGTGGGTGGACCTGGTGCGCGAGCATCCGGGCGAGATCGTCGGGCTGTGCACCGGGCCGCTCACCAATCTCGCGCTGGCATTGCGAATGGAACCTCAACTGCCGCAGCTGCTCCGGCGCCTGGTGATCATGGGCGGCGCGTTCAACCATCCGGGCAACACCACCCCGACCAACGAGTGGAACGTGCACGTCGATCCGGAAGCGGCCAAGGAGGTGTTCGACGCCTTCTCCGCCGCGCCCACCGACCGCCGGCCCATCGTGTGCGCGCTCGACATCACCGAGACCATCGAGATGAAGCCCAAACATCTGGCGCTGCTGGCCGAACGGGCCGGGAGCACACCGGTGGAACACGTCAGCGAGAACGATCCGCCCGAAGCGCGCTCGGCGGCCAGCAATCCGCTGGTGCGCTACCTGACCGATGCGATCCGCTTCTACTTCGACTTCCACAAGCTCTACGACCAGGGGTATCTGGCACACATGCACGACCCGTTCGCGGCGGCGGTGGCACTGGACCCGAGCCTGGCCGTCACCAAGCCGGCGACCGTCGATGTGGAGCTGACCGGAACCATCACCCGTGCCACCACGGTCGCCGACTGGGCGGGCATGTGGGGGCGGGAACCCAACGCCGACATCGTGATCGGGACCGATCCTGAGCTGTTCTTCGAACGGCTCGTCGACCGGGTCGGGCATTACGCGCGAACTGTGTTCGCGGAAGGAGATTCGAGCCGTTGACCGACGAGCAGGACCTCGACTACGTCACCGATTTCCAGACGCGGCTGGGGCTGCCCGGGATCATCGACGTCCACACGCATTTCATGCCCGAGCAGGTGCTGCGCAAGGTGTGGGGCTACTTCGATTCGGCCGGGCCACTGCTCGGTCACCGCGCGTGGCCCATCACCTACCGAGCAGAGGAGCAGGTGCGGCTGAAGACGCTGCGCTGCTTCGGCGTTCGCGCCTTCACCTCGATGGTCTACCCGCACAAGCCGGAGATGGCGGCCTGGCTCAACGACTGGTCCGGCGATTTCGCCGCCCGCACCCCGGACTGCCTGCACACGTCGACCTTCTACCCGGAGCCGGGCGCGGCCGAGTATGTGCGTGCCGCGATCGGGTCGGGGACGCGAATCTTCAAGCTGCACATCCAGGTCGGCAACTACCACCCGGCGGATCCACTGCTGGACGAGGTGTGGGGACTGGTCCAGGAGGCAGGCATCCCGGTGGTCACCCACTGTGGATCCGGGCCTGCCGCCGGGCGATTCACCGGACCCGAGCCGATCGCCCAACTGCTCCGGCGGTTCCCGCGACTCCGTCTGATCATCGCGCACATGGGGGCGCCCGAGTACAGCGAGTTCCTCGACATCGCCGCGGACAACCCCGGAGTGCTGTTCGACACCACCATGAACTTCACCGACTTCTTCGAGGCCGGTGACCCCTTCCCCGCCGCCGAGCTGCCGCGCCTGCGGGACTTCGCGGACCGCATCCTGTTCGGCAGCGACTTCCCGAACATTCCCTATTCCTACGGCCATGCGCTGTTCGCTCTGGAACGGCTCGGTCTCGGTGACGACTGGCTACGAGCGGTCTGTTACCGCAATGCGGCGGACCTCTTCGGCATCGGATAGCTCACCGGCGGCGCGACACTCGAGGTTTCGACGATGCGCTCAGGGCCTTCCGGCGCATCGGTCTGACACGATGAGACGCGGTGGCCGGTGTCGGCTGAAACCTCACGGAAGGCGGGTCGGTCATGCGATTGGTCGCGGACATCCTGGTCGGATTGCTCGCCGCGCTGCACGTCTACATCCTGATCATGGAGATGTTCCTGTGGACCACTCCGCGGGTGCGCGCGGGCTTCGGCGTCACGGCCGAGTTCGCCGAGGAGTCCAAGGTGTTCGCCGCGAATCAGGGGCTCTACAACGGTTTTCTGGCGGCGGGGCTGATCTGGGGCCTGATCGCCGCCGATCCGGTGGGGCAGGCCGCGAAGATATTCTTCGCGGCCTGCGTCGTGGTGGCCGGACTCTATGGTGGGGCCACCGCGAGCCGCCGGATCTTCGTCGGGCAGGCGCTGCCCGGCGCGATCACGCTGATCGCGGTCCTACTGGCCGGGTAGCGCCGCGGCGCTGAGCGCGATCTTGGCATTGCGGCCCGGGCGTTCGCTCGCGGCCGCGGCCTCGGCGGCCTCCGCGAGCGGGTAGGTGGCCTCGATGGCCAGGTCCAGTTCGCCGCGGCCGGCCAGGGTCACCAGCTCGGTGATGAGGCGGCGGCGTTCGTCACCGCCGATCTCCTCGGCGCGCTTGGAACCCCAGAAGCCCTTCACCACGGCCTGTTTGAAGATGATCGGGCCAGGGTTGAGCACGAGCGGCTGGCCCGACAGCGCGCCGAAGGTGATGAGCTCACCACGCGGGCCGAGCACCGACAGCAGGTCATCGGCGGCCGGCCCACCGACCTGGTCCACCGCACGGGCGATGGGTTCGCCGCCGGTGACCTCCGCGACCTGCTGCTGCCAGTCCCCCGACTCGGTCTCGAGCACCGGTTCGAAACCCAGCTCCCGCAACGACTTCGCGGCCGCCGCGCTGCGCACCAGGTTCAGGACGTGGACGCCGCGGGCGCGGGCGAGCTGGTTCACCAGTCGTCCCACCGCGCCATTGGCGGCATTGATCGCGATCCACTGACCAGGTTCGACATCGAGATCCTCGAGCAGCATGAGTGCGCTCAGCGGCATGGCCAGCAGCTGACTCGCGGTCGCGTCGGACACCGCATCCGGCACCGGGACGATCCCGCCCGCCTTGGCCACGAAGTACTCCGCCCACGCACCCTGCACACCCGAAACCGTCACGCGCTGACCGACTTCCAGGCCGGTGACCCCCGGGCCCAGGGCATCGACGCGGCCGACGGCCTCGGTGCCCGGGATGGCGGGCAGCTCGGGCCGGTAGCCGTAGACGCCCCGGATGATGGCCAGGTCGTGATTGTGGATCGGGGCCAGCGTGGTCGCGATCCGCACCTCACCCGGCCCGGGCTCGGGCACCGGCCGCTCGGCCGTGGTCAGGACCTGCTCGGGCTCGCCGAACTGTTCGATAATTACCGCACGCATGCTCATCCTCCTCAGTCTTCGACCACGATGACGTCGACCTCGATATTGCCGCGAGTGGCATTGGAATACGGGCACACCTGGTGAGCCTTGTCCGCCAGCGCCTGCGCCTCGTCCAGGGGCAGGTGCGGCAGCGACACCTCGAGGGTAACGGCCAGGCCGAACCCGCCGGCGTCATTGGGGCCGATGCCGACCTTCGCGCCCACGGCCGAGTCGTCCACATTCGCCTTCAGCGACCGCGCCACCGTGCGCAGCGCCGAGTGGAAGCAGGCCGCGTAACCGGCCGCGAAGAGCTGCTCCGGGTTGGTGCCGAGGCCGTTGCCGCCCATCTCCTTCGGAATCGAGAGCGTGGCGTCGATCTTGCCGTCGTCGGTGCGGACCTGGCCGTTGCGGCCGTCTCCGGTGGCGAGGGCTTCGGCGGTGTAGAGCACGTTCATCAGGGGGTCTCCTTCGATCGGGTGTGGGCGGTGAGAGCTTCGGTGAGTCGGTGCAGGGTTTCCCGCAGTTGGATCAGTTCCTCGCCGGGCAGGCCGGCGATGTCGGCCGATCGCGCCGGGATCCGGCATGCGGCCGAACGCAATTCGCGTCCGCTGTCGGTCAGCGTGATCTCCACGCGGCGTTCGTCGACGGTCGAGCGGCGGCGTGCCACGAAGCCCGCCGCCTCGAGCCGTTTGAGCAGTGGCGACAGCGTGCCCGAGTCCAGTTCCAGGGCCGAGCACAGATCGCCGACGGTGCGGTCGTCGCGCTGCCAGAGCGCGAGCAGCACCAGGTATTGGGGATAGGTGATGCCCAGGGCGTCCAGCTGGGGCCGGTACATGGCGGTCATGGCCCGGGACGCCGAGTAGAGCGCGAAGCACAGCTGGTTTTCCAGCGCCAGCTCATCGGTCATGTCCAATACGGTAGCCAGCAATTAGATTGTGCACAATCTAATTCACCGTCTGCTGCGTCACACCCGGCGATAGCATCGCCCGAACCCCGCCGCAGGCCGGGTTCCGATCATCGGGAATTTCGCTCGCGGGCAAACGGATTCCCGGACACCGCCGCTAGAACGCGTTCTAATAGGGGCACACCGAACCAGTGGGGAGTTGCGATGACGCACGAGGTAGTGAACCGGGTCGCGGAGCTGTCGGGCCAGTTGGCGGCGACCGCCGAGGAGACCGAGCGGCTGGGCAAGCTCTACGACGAGAGCGTGAAGCTGATCCGTCAGGCCGGGGTGATGCGGTTGCTGCAGCCCGCCGATTTCGGCGGGTACGCGGCGCATCCGCGCGATTTCGCCGAGGCGGTCATGGCCGTGGCCCAGCACTGCGGGTCCACCGGCTGGGTGTGTGGCGTCGGCGGCGTGCACCCGTGGGAGATGGCGCTGATGGACCGGCGGCTGCAGAACGAGGTGTGGGGCGAGAACCCCGACACCTGGATCGCCTCGCCGTATGCCGCCCAGGGCGTGGCGACGCCGGCCGACGGCGGATACACCCTGCGCGGTCGCTGGAACTTCTCCTCCGGCACCGATCACTGCGACTGGATCTTCCTGGGCGCGCTGCTCGGTGACGCCGACGGCAACCCGGTCATGCCGCCGACCGTGCTGCACGTGGTGCTGCCGCGCAAGGACTACACGATCGTCGACGACTCGTGGGATGTCATCGGGCTGCAGGGCACCGGCAGCAAGGACGTCATCGTGGACGGCGCGTTCATCCCGGCCTATCGGACCATCGAATTCGATGCCGTCGCGGCCGGTGAGATCGCGGCCGAGCGGGCAGGCCGCACCGAGACCGTCTACAAGCTGCCGTTCTGGGCCATGTTCCCGCTGGGCATCACCTCCGCGGTGATCGGCATCGCCGAGGGCGCGCTCGCGGCGCACCTGGACTATCAGCGCGACCGGGTCACGGCCATGGGCACCAAGATCAAGGACGATCCGTACGTGCTGTCGGCCATCTCCGAGGCGGCGGCCGATATCGCGGCCTCGCGCACGCAACTCCTGGACGGCATCAGCCGCCTCCACGACCAGGCCGAGGCCGGGAAGACCATCACCTTCGAGGATCGTTCCCTGGTGCGGCGCAATCAAGTTCGCTGCGCCTGGCGGGCGGTGTCGGCGGTGGACGAGATCTTCGCCCGGTCCGGCGGCAATGCAGTGCGGCGGCAGAACGTCATGCAGCGGTTCTGGCGGGACGCGCACGTGGGTCTGCAGCACGCCATCCACACGCCCGGATCGCTGTACCACTCGACGGCGTTGACCATCATGGGCATCGAGCCCGAGGGTCCACTGCGCGCCATGATCTGACAAGCGCCGCGTCGGCCCGGCACGGTTTCCGCGCTGGACGGCTACGCTTCCAGACAGTTCCGACGGGCGATGCTACAAGTTTGCTACCGAACGGTTTCTAGAAGGATGCAATCACGTCACCGCAGGACATTCTGTAGACCAACACGCACGATTTTGTCTGGAAAATAGCCTCAAAAGCGACATACTCGCTGTCATGCATCGGCTGTCGCGCTACCTCGTTGCCTTGATCGCCACATTTGCTGCCCTTGCGCCCGTCACCGCGGCGGCCGACCCCAACCCAGGGGCTTCCATCGTCGACGTGCGCCCGCTGGGCGGCCGCCAGTACGAGGTCACCGTCTACTCGGCGGCCATGAACCGGACCATCCCGGTGTGGGTTTCGCACCCGAACGGCCCCGCGCCCGCCCTGTACCTGCTCAATGCGGTCGACGGCGGTGAGACCGGCGGCCCGTGGACCAATCGGACCGATGTCGCCCAGTTCTTCGCCGACAAGCCGGTCAATGTGATCACCCCGATCGGTGGCCGGGCCAGCTTCTACACCGACTGGGTCGCCGATGATCCGACACTGGGCCGGAACCAATGGTCCACTTTCCTTATTCACGAATTGCCGCCGCTGCTGGAATCGCGATTCGCGATGACGGGGCGCAATGCCGTCGCGGGCGCATCGATGTCGGCCACCTCCGCACTCAACCTCGCCATCCAAGCACCCGGTATGTATCAGGCGGTGGGTTCCTTCAGCGGTTGCCCGCGCACGGCGGACGCGGCGGCGCGGACCTATGTGCGATCCACGCTCGAGCTGTTCGGCGCGAATGCCGCCAATATGTGGGGCGGCGACGACAATCCGGCCTGGAGCACCCACGACCCGGTTCTCAATGCGGACCGACTGCGCGGTGTGGCGCTGTACATTTCGGCGGGGAATGGCGTTCTGGGAGTTCATGACTCGCTCGACGATCCCAGCATCGGGGGGAATGTCAACGCGCTGACGGATCGGCTGGGCGTGGGTGGGGCTATGGAGACGGTGGTGCGAGCCTGCACGGATTCGCTTGTCGGAGCATTGGGTTCGCTGGGGATTCCGGCGCAGGTGGTGTATCGGAATGGGACGCATGCGTGGCCGTACTGGCAGGACGACATGCATGACTCTTGGCCGCTTTTCGCGGGGGCTCTGGGAGTTTAGAAGGAGAAGAAAGGTATGGATTGGGGCGGGCAGATCATCGACGACATCACCGCGGTGGATGCGGTCGGTGTGGTGGGTGACGCGCTCGATGTGCTGGTTCAGGATCCGCTGGGTTGGTGTCGGTGGATTCGGCACGCATGATCGGCAAGCAGTCACCGTCGAGCCCTGGTCACCGTAAGTCTGTCGGTGTTCGCCGTCGGTGTGATGGCTGCCCGGCTGCGCCACATCGATCGATTGATCGCGATTCCCGTATCAGCTGCGTGACCAGGTAATTTCCAGTTCCTGGAGATCAAAGCCCTGGGGGAAGTGTGCGGTCCGGGGTTCGCCGGGGTGGCCGCCGTGGCGCTCGTAGAAGGCGATGGCGGGTGTATTGGTCTGGAGGACTTCGAGGTAGACGGGGCGGCCCGGGTATTCGGCAGCGGCCCATTCGAATCCGTGGTGCAGGAGGCGGGAGCCGATGCCGCCTCGTTTGCGGGTCGGGCTGACGTGCAGATTGTCGATCAGAATGCGGCCGTCTGCGCGGGGTGCCAGGTAGATGAATCCGAGTATTTCCGAGCCGGATTCGGCGATGAAGAGGTCGCCTTCGGACCGGTCGCCGGTCAGGCGGCTGTGCCAGAGCGCCTTGTGGTCGTCGGTCAGCGCACCGGTCAGGTAGCTCTCGGGCATGATGCTCGCGTAGGCGGTGCGCCAGCTGGCGGTGTGCAGCGTGGCGACCGCTTCCGCGTCGGATTCGGTACCTGGTCGGATCCGGATGTCCATGGGGCTCAGGCCCGTTCGTCGAAGGCCCGGAGGATTTCTTCGGCGGCGAGGGCGGGGGTGAGCGAGCCGTCGCGGACCTGTTTTTCCACCTGGGTGCGCAGGGCCTTGACGTTCGGGTTCTCGGTGAGGCGGCGGAGCAGGTTGTCGTGGACCATGGTCCAGGTCCAGTCGACCTGCTGGCGGCGGCGCTTCTCGGCGAACTCGCCTGCTTCGGTGAGGACGCGACGGTGGGTGAGGACCGTGTCCCAGAACGAATCCAGTCCGATGCCGTTCAGGCCGGACATGGTGAGAACCGGAGGACGCCACAGGGATTCGCGCGGGTGGATGAGCCGCATGGCTCCTTGCAGCTCCCGCGCGGCGGCCTTGGCCTCCAGTTCGTGGCGGCCGTCGGCCTTGTTCACGGCCACCAGGTCGGCGAGTTCGAGGACGCCCTTCTTGATTCCTTGCAGCTGGTCGCCGGTGCGGGCCAGGGTGAGGAAGCAGAAGACGTCGACCATATTGGCGACGGTGACCTCGGACTGGCCGACACCGACGGTCTCCACCAGGATGACGTCGTAGCCTGCCGCCTCCAGCAGCACGATGGTCTCGCGGGTCGCTTTCGCCACGCCGCCGAGGGTTCCGGCCGTGGGGGACGGGCGGATGAAGGCGTCCCGTTCCACCGACAGTCGCGCCATGCGGGTCTTGTCGCCGAGGATCGAGCCGCCGGTCCGCGTCGAGGACGGGTCCACGGCCAGTACCGCCACGCGGTGGCCCTGGCCGATGAGGTACATGCCGAGCGCGTCGATGAACGTCGACTTGCCGACGCCCGGAACACCGGTGATGCCAACGCGATTGGACACCACCTTGCCCGCTTCGGGGGTCAGCCGCAGCAGCAGCTGCTGGGCCAGGTCCCGATGGTCGGTGCGGGTCGATTCGACCAGGGTGATGGCGCGGGCCAGGCCGGCCCGCTCCCCTGCCCGGACCTGCGCGGCCAGCTGGTCGACGTCGATCACTCGGCGCGCCACCGGAGTGGCGGGCTGGGCGCCGGGGCCGGGCGTTGCTGCGCCGGCGGGGCCGGGCAGGCCGACGCCGGCGGTGGTGCCGAGCCGAGGGTGGATTCCGCCACCCTCGGTCCCGCGTGCGGCGTCGCTCATTCCGTTGCGCCGGTGCCGATCTCGTGGCCCAGCTGTGCGGCCAGCTTCTTGATCAGGTCGATCGCGGCGTCGGCGATGATGGTGCCGGGCCCGAAGATGCCCGCGGCACCCGCGGCGTACAGCTCGTCGTAGTCACCGGGCGGGATGACGCCGCCGACGGTGACCATGATGTCGGGGCGTCCGACATCGGCCAGTGCCTGCCGCAGGGCGGGCACCAGCGTGAGGTGGCCTGCGGCCAGCGACGAGACACCGACGACGTGCACGTCGTTGTCGGCCGCCTGCTGCGCCACCTCCTCGGGGGTCTGGAACAGCGGGCCCACGTCGACGTCCATGCCGAGGTCGGCGAAGGCCGTGGCGATCACCTTCTGGCCGCGGTCGTGGCCGTCCTGACCCATCTTGGCGACCAGGATGCGGGGGCGACGGCCCTCGGCCTCGGCGAACGCCTCGACCAGTTCGATGGCCTTGCTGATATTGGTCACCTTGCCGGCCTCCTCACGGTAAACGCCGGAGAGCGTGCGGATCTCGGCCTGGTGGCGGCCGTACACCTGCTCCAGCGCGTCGGAGATCTCACCCACGGTGGCCTTGGCGCGCGCGGCGTTGATGGCCAGGGCGAGCAGGTTGTTGTCCATGCCGCCCTCGGACGAGGCCGCCGCACGGGTCAATTCGGCCAGCGCCCTCTCGACCTCGGCCGAATCGCGTTCCGCCCGCAGCTTTTCCAGCTTGGCGTTCTGCTCGGCGCGCACGCGCGAGTTCTCGACCTTGAGCACCTCGATCGGGGTGTCTTCCTCGACCAGGTACTTGTTGACGCCGATCACCGGCTGCTGGCCGGTGTCGATGCGCGCCTGGGTGCGGGCGGCGGCCTCTTCGATGCGCAGCTTCGGGATGCCCTCCGAAATCGCCTGCGCCATACCGCCGTGCGCCTCGATCTCGGCGATGTGGGCGCGGGCACGCTCGGCCAGCTGGTGGGTCAGCCACTCCACGTAGTACGAGCCGCCCCACGGGTCGGCCGGACGGGTGGTGTTGGACTCCTGCTGGATGAGCAGCTGGGTGTTGCGGGCGATGCGCGCGGAGAAGTCCGTCGGCAGGGCCAGCGCCTCGTCCAGCGCGTTGGTGTGCAGCGACTGGGTGTGGCCCTGGGTGGCGGCCATCGCCTCGACGCAGGTGCGCGCGACGTTGTTGAACACGTCCTGCGCGGTCAGCGACCAGCCCGAGGTCTGCGAGTGTGTACGCAGCGCCAGCGACTTCGAGTTCTTGGGCTCGAACTTGGCGACCAGCTCGCTCCAGAGGAGCCGTCCCGCACGGAGTTTCGCGACCTCCATGAAGAAGTTCATGCCGATGGCCCAGAAGAACGACAGTCGCGGCGCGAACTTGTCGACCTCCATGCCCGCGTCCAGACCGGCCTTGATGTACTCCACGCCGTCGGCGAGGGTGTAGGCCAGCTCCAGGTCGGCCGTGGCTCCGGCCTCCTGGATGTGGTAGCCGGAGATGGAGATCGAGTTGAACTTCGGCATCTTCGCGGAGGTGTAGGCGAAGATGTCGGAGATGATCCGCATCGAGGGCTTCGGCGGGTAGATGTAGGTGTTGCGGACCATGAACTCCTTCAGAATGTCGTTCTGAATGGTTCCGGCCAGCTGCTCGGGCTTGACGCCCTGCTCCTCGGCGGCGACGACGTAGAGCGCCAGGATCGGCAACACCGCGCCGTTCATGGTCATCGACACCGAAACCTGGTCCAGCGGAATGTGATCGAACAGTTCCCGCATGTCGAGGATGGAGTCGATGGCGACACCGGCCATACCGACGTCACCGGTCACACGAGGGTGGTCGGAGTCGTAGCCGCGGTGGGTCGCCAGGTCGAAGGCGACCGACAGGCCCTTCTGGCCCGCCTGCAGGTTGCGGCGGTAAAAGGCGTTCGAGTCGGCGGCGGTGGAGAAGCCCGCGTACTGGCGGATCGTCCACGGCTGGTTCACGTACATGGTCGGGTACGGGCCGCGCACGAACGGGGCCACACCCGGCACGCTGTCGAGCGGGTAGCCCTCGGCGACGATGGCGTCCCGGTCGGCCTTGGTGAACACCGGCGGCACCTCGATGCCCTCGGGGGTCGACCAGGTGAGCTGTTCGGGCGCATAGTGATTGGCGCTCGCGGCCTCGGCGACGAAGGCGTCGACCTGCGCGGCGCTGACGTCGGCGGGCGCGGTGCCGCCCTCGGTCAGCGGTACTTCGGCGAAATTGCCGATGCGATGTTTGATATCGCTCATCTCTACGCTCCCAGCTTTTCGAGCAGGCCGGTCAGAGCCGCCACAGCATCCATGCGGGCCGTCACGAAACCATCCGGGCGCTGCGCGCCGGTCAGCTCCGCGACCGCCTTCTCGGGTCCGGCCAGCAGCACGGTGGTCACACCGGCAGCCCGCAATTCGTCCACGGCCGCGGCGGCGTCGGTGCCGTAGCGGGTGTCGGAGCCGCACAGCACGGCGATCGACGGGCCGGTCTCGGTGACCGCCTCGATGCCGCCGGAGGCCAGCAGGTTGGTGGTGAAGGTGACACGAACATTGTTCTCCGACACCGGGCCCAGCGGAACCAGGCGCACCTGCGGGCGCGCGCCGTTGGCGGCCAGGTAGGCGTCGGAGCAGTTGCGCAGCGCCTCGAAGGCCGCGCCGTAGCGGGCCGGCGAGGTCTTGGCGCGCGCGGCCTCCGACAGCGGCTTCTCGCCCAGGTTCGGGAACTCGTTGACACCGGTGACGGCGGTCTTGCGGTGCGCCACATCGGAATCGCGCTTGGCCTTGGTCTCGGCGATGCGCTCGGCGAGCAGGCCCGCCTGCAGCGCGGCCAGGTAGCCGCCGGCGGCCTCGATCTCCTGCATGAACTCCCACGCCCTGGCGGCGAGCTCATCGGTCAGCGATTCCACGTACCAGGAGCCCGCGCCCGGGTCCTGCACGTGGCCGAGACGGGATTCCTCGAGCAGCAGCAGCTGGGTGTTGCGGGCCATACGCTCCGAGAACGCCTTGGAGACCTCGAGCTCCCCGCCGGGCAGCGCCTCGTCGAAGGGCAGCACGGTGACGATGTCCGCGCCACCGACGCCCGCACCGAACGCGGCGAGGGTGGTGCGCAGCATGTTCACCCACGGGTCGCGCTGGCTCATCATGGCCGCGGACGTGATCGCCTGCTGCGGCGCGTTACCGAAGGCCGGAGCCCCGCAGACGTGCGCGACGCGTGCCCAGAGTCGCCGGGCGGCACGGAATTTGGCGATGGTCTCGAACTGGTCGTCGGTGGCCGCGAAGCGGAACTCCAACTGCTCCAGCGCATCCGCGATATCGGCCCCGGCGTCGGTGAGCGAGCGCAGGTACTCCAGGCCCGCGGCCACCGCCGCACCCAGCTCCTGGGCGTCGGAGGCGCCGGCATTGTGGAAGGCCACGCCGCACACGGTGATCGCGCGGACCGTCTCGGTGCGGGCCACCGCCTGCTGGGCCAGCGCGACCGCGCCGTCCAGGTCGATGGCCGAGGAGCCGGCGAACAGGCTCGTCAGCGGGGTGGCGCCCAGCGAGACCCGAATGTCCTTGCGGTTCGGGGCCTCATAGCCGTCGAGCACCGAGAACAGTGCGGCCGCAGCCTCATTGGCGGCCGGCCCGGCATCGAGGGTGAGCGGCGCCAGCTCGAAGAGGAAGCCCTGCAGTGCGGTGGCCAGCCCGTCGACCGGCACGCCGCGCTCGGCGACGCCCAGCCACACCGCGCTCACGCCGTTGTCGAGCGCGAAGAGGATGTCCGCGTTGACGGCCTCGGCATCGGGGCCGCCGAAACGCTGGCTGACGAACCAGCCACGGTGCACGTCACGGGTGGCGTCGCCACCGCGCACGTAGGGGAACTGCCCGGGCAGCGGCTGCTCGGGCAGTTCGTCGCGGCGCGTGTAGAGCGGGTTGACGGTCAGACCGTCATAGGTCGTGACCGCGAGCAGCTTCTCCGGCTCATCCGGCAAGTCGCTCGCATCCACCCTGCGGGCCTTCGCCAGCACCCCGGCGACACCCTTGCGCCAGGCGGCATACTCGGGCACCGGATCGGTGTCCGAGTCGGAAGCAATCGGCATAGCTGCTGTTCCTTCTTCCACTCCCTGACCGGATGGCCGTTGCACCGGCATTCACCCAGCTCAACGGCCACTTTGGTTAACGAGCATTCATCGTCTTTCCCCTGATGCTAGCGGCAGCCTCGAGATAACGGTCTCCGGAGTCTCACTACCAGCGGGTAACCTGGCGCGGTGCCAACAACCGTGCGTGTGCCGCTCGAGCGGGTATCCGGGCTGCTCAGCCGTCTCCGTCAACCGCGAAATCTGGCCTTGCTGATCGGCTGCGGGCTACTTTTCGCGCTGGCCGCCTTCGCACCGCACCCGGCACCCCAGCAGATCCGGCAGTGGGCTGGCTCGGTCGGGCCGCTGCTGCCGCTGGTGTTCTTCGCGGTGCACACGCTGGTCTGTGTCGCGCCCTTCCCGCGCACCATCTTCACCCTCAGCGCGGGCATGCTGTTCGGCTCGATGGAGGGACTCACACTGGCCCTCACCGCCACGACACTCAGTGCGGTGCTGGCGCTGTGGCTGGTGCGCGCCCTCGATCACGAGCGGGTCCGCGCGCGGCTCACCCATCCGACCGTGCAGGCGGTCGACACCCGGTTGGCGCGGCGGGGCTGGCTGGCGATCGGATCGCTGCGCTTGATCGCGTTCGCGCCGTTCTCGATCGTGAACTATTGCGCGGCACTGTCTTCGATCCGGTTCACCCCGTACCTGATCGCCACCTTCATCGGCATCATCCCGGGCACCGTGGGCACGGTACTGCTGGGCGACGCCCTCACCAATCGCACCTCCCCCGCCCAATTGATCGTCACGGCAGCCTGTTTGGCGGTCGGCGTGATCGGGCTGGTCGTGGACGCGAGGATGGCCGTCGCGGAACCGGAGGCTCAGCCGGAGCCGGTCGCCTGATCGGGTGGCGGCAGCGGCCACTGGTCGAAGCCGGGGAGCGAATCCAGGGGCGGTGCGGGTTCGATCAGCTCGTTCAGTTGCGCGAGCAGGTCATCCTGGTGTGCCTCGGCGTAATTCAGCGTGCTGTCGAGTTCGTGCGCCCGGACCAGCCAGCCGCTGGCCTGACGAACCACCTCGGCCGGTGGTGCCGCGCCGTCGGAGTCGAGGAGGAATGCGGCGAGCGCCGGATCGACCGCCGCGGCCGACCCCAGATGTTGCAGGCACCGGCCGGTGCCGAGATCGTCGGCGAGAGCGCGCCATTCGCTCAGGGCGGTCTGCCATCGCGCCAGCGCGTGCCGCGGTTCGCCCACCGACCAGTCGAGAACACCCGCGATCTCGTGCACGTGGGCCAGCCCGCCGGGGTCGCGCCCGCCCGCGGCCATGGATTCGGCCAGTTCCAGGCGGTCGCGTGCGGCGGTGTGCCGCCCCTGCACGAGGTGCGCGATCGCCATGTTCACCAGGGCGCACACCTCACCGGCGACGTCTTCGCGCGGTAGCAGCCACCAGGTCTGTTCCAGGAGGTTGACCGCCTTGCTCAGATTCGCGTCCGTGGTGTCCATGACGCCCAGGGCCTGTCGGTGCAGGGCGCGAGCGCGCAGGCTGCGGGACACCGTCCACGGGCTGTAGCGCGCCGGCCGCCGCTCCGGCACCGTCGCGCGGATATCGGCCAGGGCATGCAGCGGGCCGTATCGGGTCGCGGACGTGATCGTCACCATCGCTGCCGCCGGGCCCGGCTCGTGCGGGCCGCCGCCCGCGCCCTGGCTGTCCTCCGGGCGGCCGCTGCGCGCGAACCAGATGTCCAGCGCGTCGGCGATCGCGGCCAGATCCGGTACCACCGCGCGAACCCGGTTCAGCAGTGTGTTGTTCGCCTGTCCCGCTTCCGGTTCGGCCCGTCGCGCACAGTTGCGCAGGAGGAGACAGAGCCGGGGCTCCTCGTTCTCGAACCAGCGGCGCGCGACCGCGGCGTGTGCCGGACGATCGAGCGCCCGCGCCCACCGCGTGGCTTCCTCGGCGTGCCTGCGGAGCAGCGCCGCGAGCGCGGCCCGCCACTCGGGCGTCTCTGTGATGGCGGGATCCTCACCGGCGGGCGGGACCTCGGCCAGCCGGTAGCGGCCCGGCGGCATCGGCTCCACCGCGCCCGCGTGGTCAGGCTCGCCAATAGTCGCGGTGCGGAGGGTGTTTCGGTCTCCGCCGTGGTGGCGGGGAGCCGGGCCGCGGCGCTCGCCCCGAGCACCTCGAGGAGCACTCCGGTCTCATAGGTTCGAATGGGCAGCTCGCGGAGTACGGTCGCGGCCCAATTCCCGGTCAACTCCGGGTTCGTCTCCGGCTCGTGCTCCGGCCCCCAGGGCGCTCCGGGCTCGGGTAACTCCACGGGTCGCGGACCCGTGAGTCCCGCGCGATCCTGCACCAATCGATAACCGCGCCGGACGGATTCGGTCAGGAAGTAGGCGAGCACGACCCACCCGACGGCGGACTCGGTCCACCGCACGGCGGGGTTCGCCTTGAACGCGTCGGTCATCACATTGACGATCAGGGTGGCGATACCGATACCCACCAGTGCCGGGGCGCCCAGCAGCCACTGCCACACCGCGGATTTCGGCGTGGCCATGAGGCTGCGGCTCTCCCGGGCCAGCTCGGTGGACTCGGGTCCACCGGGCGCGGATTCGGTTTCGCTCATATCCGCGCTCCCCCGGCCAGGCCCGGTACCAGCCAGCGTCGCCAGCACACCAGCAGCAGCACCAGCGGGACGACCGCGGAGACCAGCGCCCCGGTCGCGAGTTGGGCGGAGCTCTCGTCGAATTGGCGGGTGTAGCCTCACAGCAGCAGCGACCACGGGCTGCCGCCGGTACCGTTGACCAGCAGTCCGATGAAGAAGTCGTTCCACACCTGGATGAACTCCAGCACCGCCACCGCGACAACCGCCGGCACCACGGCACCCAGCCGGGCGACGATGGTGCGCAGCGATGCCAATCCGTACAGCGCGTCGGCGGCCGGGGTGTAGGCCGGTGCGAGGAGGGCTCCGCGCAGGACGAGAATCGAGATCGGCAGTCCGGCGGCGGCATGGGTGAAGATCAAGGGGACCAGGGTGCCGAACCAGCCGGAGGACCCGATCACCCGCTGCAGTGCGCCCAGATACATCTGGGCGGGCAGCACGGTCAGAATCACCAGGCAGGGCACCGCGATTCGGACGCGTGCGGCGGCCAGCCAGTGGGCGACCGGCAGTGCGAAGGCCACGACCATCGCGGTCGCGAGGACCGCCACGGTCAGGGTGGTGCGCAGTGCGTCGCGCAGGGCCGGATCGATCGTGACAGCTGGTACGCCAACGACTTCCGGCCCGACGGTCCCGTGCAGCGCGACGTAGACCAGCGATTGCCGGACACCGTCTCGACATGCACCAGTTCCCACCAGCCGTGGGCATAACGCGGCGCCTTCCGTTCATCGCCCCACAATGATTCGTCGAGCGGGCGCAGCCGGCCGTCCTGCGCCAGCCGGGTTATCTGCCCGAGCTGCGGCAACACCACGATGTCCGGCGTGTACCGGCCGGCCGAGAACACCGTCCCCACATCGTCACCCAGGGTGAATACCTGAGTGCTGTGCGAAAACTGGCGGGAATCCCGCAGATCGGCGAGCACGTCCTCGAATGCCCGCAACTCCGCGCCGCCCCAGGGCACCGCGAGTTTCACCGTGTCGGAATTCGGGCCGGACACGAAGGGGGTGCACGCCGCAGCCATCGGAAGCAGTGCACCTGCACGCAAAATGGTTCTGCGGGTCGCCATTTCGTCCCCCAACCGATGCGACTTTGCCCCGGTTCCGGCCTCGGTGCGGGACACGTTACTCCTGTGGATGGTCCGGCACGATCGCTATTCACGAGCCGGCCGCACCCCCACGCCACCGCCGTCAGGACGAAATCGACAGCAGCGCAGTGGTTTTCGTGGCGGGAGTCAGTCGAGGGTGCAGCCCGGGATCGGCACGTCGTTGAGGCGATCGACCAGATAGCCGATCGCATTGTCGGTGCCGAAGCCGTCGATCAACTCGGGGCCGAAATGGTTCGGGAGGGTGGCCCCGGGCAGGATCGGGGGCAACTCGTCGGTCCGGAAGCTGACGGTGGCGCCCCTGCCGCACCACTCGGTGGCGAGTTGCCGGGCCTGACCGTAGGGGACGGTGTCGTCGTTGCGACCGCTGGTGATCAGGACCGGACTTGCCGGAGTGAGGTTTCCGATGTGCTGCTGCCGCAGGATGTCCTCGGCCTCGGGGACCTCCTGGAGGTGATCGATCATCGGCCGATGATCGACGGTGAACTCGGTGCTGCGCAGGAACGGATGCTTCAGGATCACGTCGCCGATGCACTCGTTGCCCAGGTCGCTCAGCAGCGCCTTGCCCTCCGGCGTGGTGCGTTCGTCCAGAATCGGCTGCAGATCGGGGTAGCGCGCGACGAAACCGTTGAGCGCGAACCCGATCACGCCGCTGATCAGACTGCCGTCGGCCTGCTTCAGCACCTCGGTCAGATCTGCGACCGGCGCGCCCGCCCACGTTCCCTTCAGGTTCAGTTCGGGGGCGTAGCCGGGTTGCATCTCGACCGCCGCGGCCGTGGCGCCGCCACCCTGGGAGTACCCCCACAGCGCCAGCGGTGTGTCATCGCCGGAACCGGCCAGGTTGTTGGCCGCGCGCGCGGCGTCGAGGACGGCATGGGCCTCCTCGACGCGGTTGACATAGGTATGGGTCCCCGGTGTGCCCATGCCGATGTAATCCGCCACGAAGACGCGGGCGCCCAGCGAATTCCACGCCAGCGCCGAGATCGCCTCCTGGTTCGCGGAGAAGGTCGGCGGCGTGATGCTCGCGTACATCCCGGTCGAGAAGGCCAGCGACACCGCGCATTGATCGCCCTGACCGGTGGTGCCCGGCGCGATGACGATGGTGGGCCGCGGCCCGGACCCGTGCCAGGGCTGGGTGGAATCGAGGAAGACACCGGTCGCCGCGACGGGCGTGCCGTCCTGCATCTGGGTCGTGTACATGACCTGTTTGGCAGGCAACGGCCAGACCCCGTTGTCCGCCGGCTGCGCCAGTAAGGCCGAGATATCGGTGGTCTTGATGATCGCTCCGCGCGTCGGATCGAATTGCGCAGGAGGAACATAGAAGTCGTTGACCGGATCGGCGGAGGCCGACCCCGGAACCGCGGCGGCACCGGCGGCCGTCACGCACAGCGCCGCCGCGATGGCGAGGGCGTGATCGACCTTCCGGGACGTCTGTCGCTTCCGAGGATTCGGACGGCGTTGTCCAGACATTTTCTGCTTTCTCTGCGGACTCGCGAGTAACACCGTTACTCGAGTAACGCGGTTACTCTAGCCACAGACGAAGACCGTGGGAAGAGGGTTGACTCCGGTCCGACCCACATCGTGGCGCAGCTGGGCGTACCGGTGACCGACGTCCGAAAACAGCTGAGCGAGTACGGGTACCTCGATGCAGGCCCCGAGGCCGGGCCGCTTCCCTGGGCGGGCAGCTGGGCACGGACGGACCTGAAGCCTTGCTGCAACCGCTCGGCGGTTTCCTCGAACCCAGCGACGGCACACTGCTGGTCGGTCACGATCCCATCGCCGGGCCCGGTCCCGAACGCGGGTGTGCCTTCCAGGCCCCACCCTCTACCCGTGGCCGACCGCCCGCGGCAGCGTCGAGTTCGGTCCGAAATGCGGAGGTGTGGATCGGAAAACGCGGCTCGCCGAGGCACAGCGCATGCTCGAGCTCGTCGGGCTCGGCAATACCGGCGGCAGGCCGCCCTACGAGCTGTCCGGCGGCATGCAGCAGCGGCCTCGGATCGCGCGGGTGCTGGTCAACGATCCGCGCGTCATCCTCGTGAACGAACCGTTCGGGGCGCTGGATCAGCTCACCCGGGAGCGGCTGCAGGTGGAGCCGCTGCGGCTGTGGCGCGAATCGGGCAAAACCATTGCGTTCGTGACCCATTCGGTGGCGGAGGCAGTATTCCTGCCCACCGGGGTCCTGGTCATGAGCACGCGTCCGGGACGGACCATCGTGGACCGGGAGATCGCATTACCGGGCGATGTCGAGGCGGGCGTCCGGGACATCACCGGCACCGCGACACTCGAATTCCAGGCCCTGAAAACCGAATTGGCGAAGGCGATCTACGCAGCCCGCATTTGATCATGAATACGACAATGGCCCGTGCCGCGACTTTGCGGAACGGGCCATCGGACGTTTCGAACCGACGCGAAACCTGAATTACAGGTAGGCGCCGCACACGGGCCAGGCACCCGCGCCCTGACCGGCGAGCACGTTCTCCGCGACGCGGATCTGCTCCTCACGGCTGGCGTTGGCGGCACTGCCGCCGCCACCGTAGGCGTTCCAGGTGCTCTGGGTGAACTGCAGACCGCCGTAGAACCCGTTGCCGGTGTTGGCGCCCCAGTTGCCGCTACTCTCGCACTGCGCGACAGCGTCCCAGTTGTGCCCGGCGGCCGAGGCGGTCGCGGTGGACAGCGCGAACGGGACGGACACGAGCGCACCGATGGCCGCGGCGGCAGCGAATGTGCGGGTGGTGAGCTTCCGGTTGCGATGCATAAAATGTTTCCTCGCCTGCGCCCGCCGGCCCGCGCTCTCGGCTGCGGGTCCCCGTCCCCAGGGTTATCGGTTGCTCTCGAATCGTGGGACGGAGTTGCCGGTGTTCGTCGATTCGAGCGGGGCCCGGTCGAATCCGAGCCATGAACGACGGTAACGGATCAATCACGTTAGATCACGTAACGATCACGGCCAGTTGACAGATGGATATCTTGGATACTCAATCCGTTTTCGCAGTTCGCATCGGAAGTTCGCCGAATGACATTTCTGGAATTCGTAAACAATTTTGTGACGCAGGTCACGAGAAAATAGTGATCCCGATCTCGTAATACAAACCAGAAACAAAACGATCCCCACCCAAAATCGCCCTCCGACCGGCTCGGATCGCGATGCGCACAACCATTGCCCCAGTTCAGCGCCCTGACCATAGTGCCTCCATGGCCGATGAACCCCGTTCCGGAGCCCGCGCTGTCGACCGCGCGATCCAGGTGCTGAATTGCTTCCACGGCGACGATCCGGAGCTGTCGCTGAGCGAACTCGCCCAGCGGGCCCGGCTGCCCGTCAGCACCGCACACCGTCTCGCCCAGGCCCTGGTGCGCGGCGGCCTGCTCGAGCAGGGACCGGCCGGTGATCGCTACCGCGTCGGGCACGGGCTCGCGACCCTGGCCCGGCCCGCACTCGCCCGGCTGGGCCTGGAGTCCGCCGCGCCCCATCTGTACGCGCTGGCCGCGGGCATCCGGATCACGGTCAGCGTGAGCGTGATGGACGACAGTGACGCGCTCACCGTCTTCCAGGCCCGCCCGCCGATCCACTTCTGCCACCACCAGGTGCCACGGTCCCGGCAGTCCCTGCACGCCAGCGCGGCGGGCCACGCACTGCTGGCCTACTCCCCCGCCCGCGCCGCCGCCGACGTCGACCTGGACCGGGTCCGCCGCACCGGCTTCGCCTCCGAGCTGATCGAGACCGACGACCCCATCCGCGCCCTGGCGGTGCCCATCGTCGGGCCCGGCCGGCAGGTGCACGGGGCGCTGGCGGTGCAGGCCCGCTCGGCCCGCCTGGACAGCGAGCTGATCCGGGCCGTCGTGCCCGCCATGCGGATCGCCGCGGGCCGGATCGCACCGCTGTTCCAGACCACCGACGGCGCGGTGCGCGCCGCCGAGTTTCGCTCACGCTGATTTCCACATGGTGAAAAGCCGGTTGCCGCACCCCAGCGCCCATCGCAGCATGTGACCACCGCCGAATCATCGCCAGTTCCCCTGTCCGGCAAAGGAATCCCCATGACGCTCTGTTGTCGCCCAGCCCTCGAATCCCACCGAGCGACAGTCGTATTCACCGAAAGACTCCCCCATGGCATTCCCTCCCCGCCGGACCCGGGTGCGCCGCGCCCTCGCCGCCGCGTTCGCCGTATCCAGCGCTCTCGTCCTGCTCACCGGCTGCGCGAAAAACGACGCGGGCACGACCGCCGACGGTAGGACCGTCCTCCGCTATCAGGGCTCGACCGGTCAGGTCTCCGCCTTCGAACTGGCCGCCGACCTCGGCTACTTCAGCAAGATCGACCTCCACTGGGAGGGCGACACCACCAGCGGCCCGGCCAATATCCAGGCCGCTGCCACCAAGCAGGTCGAATTCGGCAGCGCCTTCAACGGCGCCGTCATCAAGCTGGTCGCGGGCGGCGCTCCCGTCACCGCTGTCCTCAGCTCCTACGGGGCCGACGAACTCAACTTCACCGGCTACTTCGTCCGCGACAATTCCGGCATCACCTCCGCGCGCGACCTCATCGGCAAGAAGGTCGGCGTCAACACCCTGGGTGCGCACCACGAGTTCATCACCCGGCAGTGGCTGCACGACCAGGGGCTCAGCGATCAGGAGATCAAGCAGGTCCAGCTGGTCGTGTTGCCGCCCGCCAGTACCGAGGACGCGCTGCGCAATGGCCAGATCGATGTGGCCGCGCTCGGCGGCGTCTTCCGTGACACCGCCGTCGGGCGGGGCGGAGTGCATCCGCTCTACACCGACAAGGACCTGTTCGGGCAGTTCGATTACGGCACTTACGTCTTCCGCAACGACTACCTGAAGTCGCATGCCGCGGCCGTCGCCGATTTCGTGCAGGGCACCGCGCGGGCCACCCGCTGGCTGCAGGTCACGCCGCGCGACGAGGTGGTGGCGCGGTTCGCCGACATCATCCACAAGCGCGGGCGCAACGAGAACACCGGACTGCTGCAGTACTACAGGAGCTCGGGCATCCCCGTCCCCGGCGGCGTGATCGCCGAACGCGAACTGCAGATCTGGATCGACTGGCTGGTCCGCAATGGGGAACTGCCCGCGGGCAAGCTCGCGGCCAAGGACCTCTACACCAACAAGGACAATCCCTACGCCAACGGCACCTACCCGGCCACCAGCGGTCCCAGCGGTGAGGCGGTGGCGAAATGAGTTCCGCGACCGTCAAACTCGCGCTCACCGGGGTCAGCAAGGACTTCGCCGTGCGCGGGGAGCAGCAGAGTTTCACCGCGCTCGCCGATATCAGCGTCGATGTGCGGGACGGCGAGTTCCTGGTCCTGGTCGGGCCCAGCGGCTCGGGCAAGTCCACCCTGCTGGATCTGCTCGGCGGGCTCGGCAAACCCACCTCCGGACAGATCCTGCTGGACGGGGCGCCGGTGACGGGACCCGGTCTGGACCGCGGGATCGTCTTCCAGCAGTACGCGCTGCTGCCCTGGCGCACCGCCCGGGCGAATATCGAATTCGGGCTGGAGGCCAAGGGCATTCGCCGCCGCGAACGCCGCGAGATCGCCGAGCACTATCTCGAACTGGTCGGCCTGGCCGGATTCGGGAACCGCTATCCGCACGAATTGTCCGGCGGCATGAAACAGCGGGTCGCCATCGCCCGCAGCCTGGCCTTCGACCCGGAGGTGCTGCTGATGGACGAGCCCTTCGCCGCCCTCGACGCCCAGACCCGGGAGTCGTTGCAGGACGAACTGTTACGGATCTGGCGGGCCACCGGGAAGACGGTGCTGTTCATCACCCACGGCATCGACGAGGCGGTGTACCTGGGGCAGCGCGTGGCGGTGCTGACCTCGCGGCCCGGCCGGATCAAGGCGGTCGTGGACATCGACCTCGACCGTGCCGGGGATCCGGATATCCGTTCCAGCGAACGATTCCGCGAACTACGCCATCACGTCTGGTCCCTGCTGCACGACGAGGTCGCGCGGGCACAGGACCTCGAGCAGGCCGCGCTCACCGCCGACAAGAGGAGCTCCCATGTCTAGCGCACTGCAACTCGTCGAAGCATCCATCGATCTCCGTCCGGAGCCGGCCCGCACCGGCGACGCCACCCATACGGGAACCCGGCATGCTCCGGCCGTGCTGCCGGCCATCGCCAGAATCGCATGGCGAATCGGCAAGCCCGCCATCGTGATCGCGGCCTTCCTCGCCCTGTGGGAAGCCGCGCCACGGCTGGGGCTGGTCGACGAGGTGTTCCTACCGCCGTTCTCGACGGTGGTGCAGGCCGGGCTGGAGCTCATCCGCAACGGCCAACTGTGGGAACACATCTCGGCCAGCGTGACCCGGTCGCTCATCGGCTTCTCCATCGCCCTGGTCGCCGCCATTCCGGTGGGTGTGGCCATTGCCTGGTACCGGCCGGTGGCGGAATTCCTGAGCCCGGTGCTGGAACTGTTCCGCAATACCGCCGCCCTGGCGCTGCTGCCGGTGTTCATCCTGATCCTCGGCATCGGCGAGACCTCCAAGATCGCGCTGGTGGTGTACGCCGGGTTCTTCCCGATTCTGCTCAACACCATCAGCGGGGTGCGGACGGTCGATCCGCTGCTCGTGAAATCGGCTGTCTCGCTAGGGTTCTCACCGCTCCGCCTGTTCCAGAAGGTGATCCTGCCCGCCGCCGTGCCGTCGATCTTCACCGGCATCCGCATGGCCGCCTCCGGATCGATCCTGGTGCTCATCGCCGCCGAGATGTTCGGGGCGCGCTCCGGGCTCGGCTACCTGATCACCGCCGCCCAGCAGAACTTCCAGATTCCGGACATGTACGCCGGAATCGTGGCCATCGCCCTGGTCGGACTCACCTACAACGGCGTGCTCGTGGCCATCGAGCAACGGCTGTCCCGCTGGCGCGCCCACTGAAATCCGTCGAAGGAACCCTCTTCCATGTCCAACGCACGCAAGACCTTCCACCTGAACGCCTTCCTCATGGGCGTCGGCCACCACGAGGCCGCCTGGCGGCATCCGCGCACCGAGGAGCATCGGGTCCTGGAGGTGAAGCACTTCCAGGAACTGGGCCGCATCGCCGAACGCGGCAAGCTCGACTCGGTGTTCTTCGCCGACGGGCTGGCCGTCGGACCCCGGATCAAGCGCAACGCGCTCTCCGTCTTCGAGCCGATCACCCTGCTCGCCGCCATCGCCGCCGTCACCGAGCACGTCGGATTGATCGCGACCGCCTCCACCACCTACAACGAACCCTTCAACCTGGCACGGAAATTCGCGTCCCTCGACCACATCAGCGGTGGCCGGGCCGGCTGGAACATCGTCACCTCGGGTAGCGAGGACGAGGCGTTCAACTTCGGCTACGACGCCATTCCCGAGCACGCCCGCCGCTACGAGCGCGCCGACGAATTCGTCGACCTGGCGGTACGGCTCTGGGACAGCTGGGAATCCGATGCCATCGTGCTCGACCCCGAAACCGGCATCTTCGCCGACCCCGACAAGGTTCACACTCTCGACTACCGCGGCGAACGCTTCCAGGTCCGCGGTCCGCTGAATTCGCCTCGCAGCCCCCAGGGCCGCCCGTTGCTGGTGCAGGCCGGATCCTCCGAGAGCGGAAAGGAATTCGCCGCCCGCCACGCCGAAGCCGTGTTCACCGCACAGCGCACCATCGAGGAGGGGCAGAAGTTCTACCGCGACCTGAAGTCCCGGCTGCCCAAATACGGCCGCGCCGCCGACGACCTCAAGGTTCTGCCGGGCCTGGTCCCCTTCATCGCCGACAGCGAGGCCGAGGCCCGCGCACTCGAACAGGAATTCACCGACCTCATCTCCCCCGACTACGCGCTGCGGCAACTCTCCAGCCTGCTCGGCGTCGACCTCACCGAGCACGCCCTCGACGCACCGCTGCCGCCCTTGCCGCAGGAAGGCGACATCCAAGGCGGCAAGAGCAGATTCACCCTCGTCAAGGAGCTCGCGGAGAAGGAGGACCTGACCGTCCGCCAGCTCATCGGCAAACTCGGCGGCGGCCGCGGCCACCGCACCTTCGCCGGCACGCCCGAACAGATCGCCGACGAACTCCAGTCCTGGTTCGACCAGGGCGCGGCCGACGGCTTCAATATCATGCCGCCCTACCTGCCCGGCGGGCTCGAGGACTTCGTCGACCGCGTGGTCCCGATCCTGCAGGAGCGCGGCCTGTTCCGCACCGACTACACCGCACCGACGCTGCGCGGCCACTACGGACTCGCACCCGTGGAAAGCCAATTCGCCCCCGCCCGTACCCAGGCGACCGCCTGAGATCTGAAAGGAACGCACATGACCACCGCAACCGAGAACCCGGTCGGCACCTTCCGCATCGGACCCGTCGCCGGGCATATCGGCGCCGAGATCAGCGGCATCGACCTGCGCGACGACTTCACCGACGAGCAGATCGCGGTACTCACCGCCGCGCTGCACGAATACAAGGTGCTGTTCTTCCGGGATCAGCACATCGGGCACGCCGAACAGATCGCCTTCTCCCGGCGATTCGGCGCGGTCACGCCCTCGCACCCGTACGACGATGACGCGCCCACCGAGTACCCGGAGATCCTCGCCGTCGACAGCCGCCTGTACGAAAAGCGGTTCGGGAAGAAGAAATTCAGCTACACCAACCACTGGCACACCGACGTCTCGCCGCTCATCAACCCGCCGGCGGCCTCGCTGCTGCGGGCCGAGATCGCGCCCGAGCGCGGCGGAGATACCCAGTGGACCAATCTCGCCGCCGCCTACGCGGGCCTGCCGGATTCGCTCAAGTCCTTCCTCGACGGACTGCGCGCCGAACACCGATTCGGCGGCAAGCTGCCCGCCTGGGACGCGGAGAGCGACTACGCCAAGCGGGTCGCGGCCGCACCGCTGATCACCGAGCACCCGGTGGTGCGGGTGCATCCGGTGACCGGCGAACGCGTGCTCTTCGTGAACCCGGGCTTCACCACCCGCATCGTCGGCCTCAGCCCGCGCCAGAGCGACGCGCTGCTGGAACTGCTCTACGCCGAACTCTCCGATCCGGCGTACACGGTCCGATTCCGTTGGGAGAAGGGCAGTGTCGCGTTCTGGGACAACCGGGCCACCGCGCACCTCGCACCCGGCGACCTCACCCACCTCGACGTGACCCGCGTGCTCTACCGCACGACCCTGGAGGGCGACGTGCCGGTCGGCGTCGACGGCGAGCCCTCACGCTCCATCGCCGGTGCGCACTTCGGCGGCTCGCAGAACTGATCCCGCGGCGCTCGCCACGGAATCAGCGGGGCCCTCTCGACAGTGTCGAGAGGGCCCCGCTCAGTTCCTGATTCGATCCCCGTGTTCGATCCCCGGACCGTCAGCGGCCCAGCGGACGCGGCGGCGGAGGCGGGTTCTGCCAGCGCTGGTCCGGAGGCTCCTGGCGGTACTGCGGCTGCACCGGCTGCTGCGGCGGCGGTTGCGGGGACCGCTGCTCCAGAGTCGGCCGGGTCGAGGTCTGTGGCAAACCGACCGGCTCGACCGGTGTCCGCGCATCCGCCTCGGCCGCCCGGACGGCCCGCTGGGTGGCCGGGTCGGTGGCGGTGTCGAACCAGTCGGCCACCTCGTCGGCGTCGTTCTCGGGCGCTTCCGCGGCCGCACCGTCCTCGGACGGCTCGTACCGGAACACGCCGTCCTCGCTCTGCTTGCCGAAGCCGCGCGCGAAGCCCTCGAGGGCCTTGCCGAAATCGCTGGGCACCAGCCACACCTTGTTGGCGTCGCCCTTGGCCACCTGCGGCAGGGTCTGCATGTACTGGTAGGCCAGCAGCTCGGGGGTCGGCTTGCCGTTCTTGATCGCGGCGAACACCTTCTCGATGGCCTTGGCCTGGCCCTGCGCCTGCAGGTAGGCGGCGGCCCGCTCGCCCTGAGCGCGCAGAATGCGGGACTGCCGCTCGCCCTCGGCCGAGAGGATGGCCGACTGCTTCGAGCCTTCGGCCGAAAGGATCTGCGCCTGCTTCTGGCCCTCGGCCGTCTTGATCGACGCCTCCCGCTGACCTTCCGCGGTGAGGATGATGGCGCGCTTCTCACGGTCGGCCTTCATCTGCTTCTCCATCGATTCCTGAATCGACGGCGGCGGATCGATGGCCTTCAGCTCGACGCGCGACACCCGCAGACCCCAGCGGCCGGTGGCCTCGTCGAGCACCCCGCGCAGCTGAGTGTTGATCTGGTCGCGGGAGGTCAGGGTTTCCTCGAGTGTCATGCCGCCGACCACGTTGCGCAGCGTGGTGATCGTCAACTGTTCCACGGCCGCAATGTAATTGGAGATCTCGTAGACCGCGGCCTGCGGACTGGTGACCTGGAAGTAGACCACCGAGTCGATCTGGACGGTCAGGTTGTCCTGGGTGATGACCGGCTGCGGCGGGAACGACACCACCCGCTCGCGCAGATCCACCTTGGCGCGCACCCGATCGGCGAACGGCACCAGGAAGGTCAGCTGCCCGGAGACCGTCCGCGAATACCGGCCCAGCCGCTCGATCACGGCAGCCTCGGCCTGCGGCACCAGGGCCACCGATTTGAAGACCACCACCACGACCAGGAGGATGAGTACGACGGCGACTATCAGTACAGCCATCACGGCCCTTTCATGACGACGGCGTGAGCGCCGTCGATCCGCATGATGTACACGGTCGAACCGACGGGATAGGACTCCGCGGCGTCATAGGGACGCGCGCTCCACACCTCGCCACCGAGCTTCACGCGACCGCCGTGCTCGTCGACCGTTTCGAGCACCTTCGCGGTCTTGCCGGGCAACGCGTCCACCCCGGTCTGATGTGGCGGCGGAATCGCGTAGCGCCGCAACAGGAATGGGCGGACCAGCACGAGCAGGGCAATCGACGAGACACTGAACACCACCGCGTCGATGAGGACCGACGAGCCGGTTAGCTCGTTGGCGCCCGCAGTGATGAGCGCGGCAACACCCAGCATGATCAGCACGAGACTGCCCGTGAGCATCTCGGCCGCCGCGAGCAGGATCCCCGCGACCAGCCAAACTATTGCGGCCACGTCACCAACAGTAACCGTAATCGCGGGTTACGGCCGGTATTCGTGATCACTCCGCGCTTTCTACCGGACATATCGGAATGGGCGCGGCGCGAGGGGGATTCCCGCTCAGCGCCGGTAACCTCGACGCGGTGAGTGGGCACCAACGGTACGGCGACATCTTCTCCGGGCACGCGCGCAAGCAGAAACGGGAGGTGCCCCGCGTGGTCGCCGAACGCGACCTCGTCGCCGAGGACGCGGCCACCGGATTCTGCGGCGCCGTAGTGGGTTTCGATCGCAGCTACGACGGCGAGTTCGTCAAACTCGAGGATCGCAGTGGGCGGGTCCGGCTGTTCGCACTGCGGGAAGCCGCCTTTCTGATCGACGGGCAGCCGGTGACACTCGTGAAGCCGACCGCCGCCGCGCCCACGCAGCCGACCCGATCCGCCTCTGGATCGACCCGCGTCGAAGGGCTGAAGGCGCGCGTCGCGAAGGCCAGCCGCATCTGGGTGGAGGGTGTGCACGACGCCGCACTGGTCGAGCGGGTGTGGGGACACGACCTACGGGTCGAGGGCGTGGTGGTCGAACAGCTCGAGGGCCTCGACCATCTCGGTGCCAAACTCGCCGAATTCCAGCCCGGACCGACCCGGCGCGTCGGAGTCCTGGTCGACCATTTGGTCGCCGGCTCCAAGGAATCCGGCCTGACCCAGGGCCTGGGCGCGCACGTCCTCGTCACCGGCCACCCCTACATCGACGTGTGGCAGGCCGTCCGCCCGCAGGCCGTCGGCATCCCCGCCTGGCCCGATGTCCCACGCGGCGAGGACTGGAAAACCGGCATCTGCCAGCGGCTACGCTGGGGCACGCCACAGGAGGGGTGGCGGCGCGTCTACAACGCGGTCGACTCCTACCGCGATCTGGAGACCCCGCTCATCGGCGCGGTCGAACGACTGATCGATTTCGTCACCGAGCAGGAGTAGCCCGCCAGTTATCCTCGAATGCATGAGTTCCCCGAGTGCATCGCTGACGGTCTGGGCCGGTGCCTGGCTGGCCGGCCGCAGCGCCCCCGACGACGTGCTGGACGCGCTGCGCGCCTGGGCTCCCCAGCAGACGGTGGCCGCCGGGGATCCCGTGACCGGCGGGCGCACCGGATTGCCGTGGGCGTCCGACGACGAGCCCGCGGCAGTGGCCGGGGCGGGAATCATGGTGCTGCTCAAGGTCATCCGGGAAGCGATCGACGGGCCCGAGGCGCAGCTGCGGCTGGTGCTGCCGATCCCCGGAGACGTGCGCGGACTCCCGGCCGGTACCGAATTCGCCACCGCCGCAACCGAAGCCGAGGAAGGCATTCTGATCGGGACGGCCGGATCCAGCGGCACCGGGCTGGTCCCGGTCTGGACCGACGACGACGCACTGCAATGGCGGGTCTACTCGGCACCGATCCCCTTCGCGCTCGCACCCGAAATACCGCTGGGCGAAGCCGAATACACCATGCGGGAGGCGGTCCGCGACGCCGCCGACGCACTCCAGCAGCTCCAGACCACCCGAATCGGGTCCGGCGGAGTCGGGCCTCGCGAACTCGTCGAAGCCGAACTGGCCGGACATACCAGGCATAAGTACCCCGATTCGATGCCCCTGCGTGCCCGCCGGATCCTCGACACCGCCGACCAGGTGGCCGCGATCCTCACCGTCGCCGAACGCGAACCAGCCTCGGCCCCCACCTCCGCGACCGCCGTGGCCGCCCAGGAGGCTCTACTGCGGCCACTCTGGAACGCGATCCGGGCCGCACGCCTGGCCGCGGTCCACGCCCGCTGACTGTCCGATTTCTTCAAGACCTCTCGTGATGGGGCCGCATACCGTTCGGGTATGGCTATTCGACTGAATGTGATCGGGATCGTGGTGACGGACATGGGTGCGTCGCTGGAGTTCTATCGGCGACTGGGCGTGGAGTTCGCCGACGGCTCCGAGCAGCAGCCGCACGTGGACGCCGACCTGGGCGGCGGTATCAAGCTGATGCTCGACACCGAGGAGACAGTCCGCTCATTCCACCCGGACTGGAAGACAGTTCCCGGGGCCGGGCGAATCGGCCTCGCGTGTGACTGCGGCTCACCCGCCGGGGTGGACCAGAAGTTCGAAGAGCTGGTCGACGCGGGCTACCGAGCAGAGCTCAAACCCTTCGATGCGTTCTGGGGCCAGCGATACGCCACAGTCCTCGACCCCGACGGGAATAGCGTCGACCTCTACGCCACCCTCGCGTAAATCGGCAAGACCCAAGGACGAAGAGACAAAGATCGAAAGACAAAAAGATTCCTGGAGAAGGGAGGGGGTGTCCCTATGTTCGTTGTCAAGACGCGGGGCAGGTGTTCTGTCGGGTGAGATGCTGGGCGAAGTCGGTTGTCGGTAGCGTGATTTGGGTGGGGACGAAGGCTGAACGGCAGGCTGCCCGTCGCGTCGTGGCTGCGTATCACGAGGCGCAGCTCGGTGTGCTGATCGAGCACGTCGGCCAGGCGGTGGACCGGTTCCGGGCCAGCGAGCAGGACGCGTTCGAGGTCGACGCGGTGATTCACCGGTTCCATCGGGCAGCCCGGCAGTTGTGGTTGTTCTGTGCGCAGTCCGGCGCGCAGGTGGAATCCACCGCGCACCTGATTCAGCGCATCGACGAAGACGGCGAGGATATCGATTGGTGGCAGCGCGGCGCACCGGCCAGAGCTCGCGGTGCCGAGGATCCGGACGCCTGATCGGGCCGGTTTTGTGGCAGCTCAGGCGGCGGGGCTGCGATAGGGCTGTTTGGTTCTCAGCGTGGCGTAGAGGACGTCGCAGCGGCGGTGGGCCAGGCAGATCAGGGCGGCGTTTTGCTTTTTGCCCTCGGCTCTCTTGCGGGTGTCGTAGGTGCGACTGGCCGGGTCGTGTAGGGCTGCGAAGGCCGAGAGGAACAGGGCGCGTTTGAGTTTGTGGTTGCCTGAGCGGGCGGGGTGCTCGCCGCGGATCGAGCTGCCGGAGCGGTGGGTGATCGGGGCGATACCCGCGTAGGAGGCCAGGTGGCCGGCGGTGGCGAAGGCGGTGCCGTCGCCGACTTCGAGCAGGATGCGGGCTCCGGTCCTGACTCCGATGCCGGGCATCGAGGTCAGGACCTTGGCAAGAGGGTGGTCATCGAACATCCTCTCGATATCCTCGGCGATCTGTTTGCGTTGCAGCAGAACCGCTTTCAGCGAGTCGGCGAGTCTCGGCAGCACGGTTTCAGCGGCTTTGGTCCCGGGAACGGTCACGGTTTGCGCAGGCAGCGCAGCCAGGATCTCCTCGACCAGACGGGCGCCCATGCGGGGCGCGTGCTTGGTGGCGATCGAGGTGAGCTTGCGTCTGCCCGCCGCGCGGATTCCTTCGGGTCCGCCGCAGCGCGAGAGGATTTCCAGCACCGCCGGGTGCGCGACGCGAGGACCCAGGACCCGCTCGAGAGCGGGATGGACACTGGTCAGCAGGCCGCGGATGCGGTTGCTGGTGCGCGTCGTCTCTTCGGCGAGATCGTCATCGAAACCGACGAGAACGCCGAGCTCGGTGAGGGTTTCATCGCCCAGGTCGACCCGGCGCAGGGTGTGTGGCATGGTGCAGGCCGCGTCGGCGATGATGTGCGCATCGCGGGCATCGGTCTTGGCCTGGCCCGGATAAAGGTCGGCGATGCGGCGAGGTAGGCCACATCGTGGCCGCAGGCGCGAGCGACGGTGACCGGTAGTGACCACGGTCGGAACCTCGGTCGCGGAGGTGGGTCTGATGGAGATAGCTGCGGCAACCGCGGCGGCTCGGACGATCGGGGCGACGGTGGCGGTTGCGGTCGGAGTGGCAGGGCAGGAATATCGTTGCGGGCGTTCGTGATCGGCGAGAGCCGCTGAGCCAGTGAGGGCGGGGTGGTCGCTGGCGATCGCGATAGTGACTGCGTCGGACCCTTGGTCACGGAGGTGGGTCTGGTGGAGATGGCCGCGCCAATCGCGGTGGCGGGAATATCACCGTGGCCGTGAGTGGTTCGGTGACTGGTGGGTAGTTAGCGGCGGGTTTGTCTGTAAAAGGTGATGCGTGTCCTACCTTTTTCCTGGGTCGGTCGGGCCTGTAATGTCGCGGCGGCTCAGGGGAATCGGGTGTGGCTTTGATGCGTGTGCCGCTGGTGGCTCGGACTGCTTGGCCGCTCGGTTCCCCGTGACGACCCTGGCCGCATATTGGG